>JADLCC010000291.1 GCA_020847425.1 Saprospiraceae bacterium | reverse complement strand
AGAGATGAAACGGAAACCATAAATTGTACGTAAATATTTGCCTGATTTATATAAGAAGTCGATTTACGCTACGGTCCGCCGAAGGCGGAATCCGCTAAAAATCAAAAATAAGTGGCCGTCAGGCCACTAAAAATCCGTTTTAATCCGCAAAATCCGTGTCATCCGTGTTCCCATCACTCTACGAGGGGGCGTAGCAGAACCCAGCAAAAGGCATTTTAATCGTTTACAAAACTACCCTATTTATGGGTTAACCACACCTCCAAGGGAGAGGGTGGCCGCAGGCCGGGTGAGGACCACACAAAAAAAACCGCCGATGGTCAGAGCCACCGGCGGTTTTGCACAATATGTAACCAAATGTCACAGATTGCTTACGCAATTTTGACATCTACTGCATTCATGCCTTTTTTGCCACGCGCAGTAGAATAAGTAACAACGTCGCCTTCGCGGATGTTGTCGATCAGGCCTGTAGCGTGAACAAAGATTTCCTCTTTGGTTGTGTTGTCAACGATGAAGCCAAAACCTTTGGATTCGTTGAAAAATTTTACTGTACCAGTATTCATTGTAAGAAAAAGAAAAAAAAGTGATGTGGCATTTTGCCGCGCCAAAGATAAGGGGGATTTTATAAATAATTGAAATTCAATTTTTTTTGTAAAAAAATAACATTTTAAAGACCTATACCACGCGCAAGGTGTCCACTTCCGGATCCAGCGGTTTGCCATCGAGCAGGTGTCCGGCCAGGTGTTCGGCCCAATAAGGGGCCAGCAGGGCGCCTTTTGTGCCCAATCCATTGAAAATAAACAAATTAGCGTGTTTTCTGCTCGCGCCGATGTACGGTCTCCTGTCTTTCACCGTGGGGCGTACGCCGGCCACGTGGCCGATGATTTCAAACGGCGCGTCGAGCATTTCCGCCACATGCCGCAGGATAAAATCCCGTTCCGCCGCACTGGGCAGCAGGTCGGGGTAGTGCCATTGATATGTGCCGCCGGCCCAAAAAACGCCATCGCCCATGGGTACCAGCGTCATGGTTTTTTTGAGCATATCCGTGATGTCTCCGGCCTGCGGCAGGCGGAGCAGCAGGGCTTCTCCTTTGGCGAGTTGCCAGTGCAGTTCCGGGAAAAACGGGTTTTCGGCAGCGCGGAAACCCTCGCAAAAAACAACGGCATCGTAATCCGGCGCGACGCGCAGGACATCCTCATAGTCCAGGGCTTTGTGCTCGAAAATACCCGCTTCGATGGCTTGTTGCCGGAACCTGCCGATCAGGTTGGGGAAATGCACCCGCGCTGCCTTGTGGATGACGCCGTAACCCAGTCCGGGTTTGACGAATGCTTGCCAGGCCCCGGCGTCCGGGCGTTCGCTCAGGTATTCCGTGTAATTCGGCAGGGCACAGCGGGCGGCCCAGTCGTTGCTTTCTTCCGGGGTGTTGAGCAGGCGCAGGATGGGGTGCGGCAGCCAGATGGGGACCTTCAATTCCCGTTCCAGGGCCTGATAGGCATTTTGGGCTACAGGAAAAAATTCCTCGATGCGCCACGATTTGACAAAACGTTTCCCTGTAACGGGATTGATGATGCCCGCAGCCGGAAGCGATGAGTTTCCGGGCAGGCTGCCGTCTGCGATACGCACCTGTGCGCCGCGCTGCTGTAAGGCCCAGGCCAGCATGGTACCTGCAATTCCCTGACCGATGAGGAGGATTTTCATAAGATGGCGGCAAAGATAGTGAATCGTGAGGCGTGAGACGTGAATCGTGAGTGGTACTTTGCTCATGACTATCCTGAAAAATTGGAGCGAAGTACCACTCACGACTCACGTCTCACGCCTCACGACACAAAAGTTTTCCCCAAAGCTTTTCCGCCCCAAGGAAAACACTACCTTTACTGCGGTTTCGCCATCTCTGAAAAAGTTTATGTTGCTTCTTGTGCCCATCCCGCACACTTTCTGAAGTGACCCCCTCATCCCCCCGCCGTCCTTACGCCCGGTTATTTGTCTTCTACACGCTGAATCGTGACTATGGTACGTTATTTGCCGTATGTACGACAATCTCTTGATTGTCAGGTACTGACCGTGCAGGGTACCTTTGTTTAATCTCATTTTTCCAAATATTAAAGAAGCACTTGTGAAGGAATTATTGACATCTCTGCGTTTTTTTATCAGCATTTTTGCTTTGTTCCATGTGTCCTTGCTTAAAGGGCAGGACATTCATTTTTCGCAGTTTGGCAATTCGCCGCTCAATCTCAGCCCCGGCCTGGCCGGTGTATTTGGCGGCGACATGCGTTTTGTTGGCAATTACCGCAGCCAATGGCGCAGTGTGCCAGTGCCATACACTACCTTTTCGGGTAGTGTGGAGAACAAAATTTACTTTACAAAAGGGAAATACGACCGCTTCCTGACGGGTTCGCTGATGCTGAATTACGACCGGCAGGGCAGTCTTTCGCTTACTTCGCTGCAAATCGGCATCCCGCTGGCGATTACCCTACCGACCGGGAAAAACAAATTCCTGACCCTCGGCGCCACACCGGCATTCGGGCAGCGGGCATTTGACCAGAACAAGATCAATTTCGGCAACCAGTGGGACGGCTGCGCTTTCGACGCCGGTATCAATCCCAATGAAGACCTGTTGCTGCAAAATACCAACCTGAAATATTTTGACCTAAGTGCAGGCATGAATTTCCGCATGCAGGGCGGCACCAAACGCAACCGTGTCGATCTGGGCGCTGCAATGCACCACATCAATCGCCCGTACCACGATTTCTGGTCTTCTACCCTGACCGACCCGGGAAATGTGCGGTTGTACAATAAACTCAGTGTATACGGAATAGGCCTCATTCAGGTGTCCTACAATATGGACCTGATGCTGCAGGCCAGTTACCAGAAACAGGGCGGTTACCGCGAAATCGTGTACGGCGGCGGCTTCCGTTACCACCTCAACCAAAATCCGTACAAAGAACTGGCTATCCAGGTTGGCGCCGATTACCGCAGCCGTTACCAGGACGCCTTGATCCCGCACGTGGAAGTGTTGTACAAAACCTGGTCGCTCGGTGTTACCTACGATGTGAATTTCTGGTCGGATGTAAACCTCGTGACCAATCGCCGCGGCGGCCCCGAAGTATCGCTGATTTACCGCCTGTACAAGATCAAGCCATTGCCGCTTTTCAAGTCCTGCCCGATTATTTAAAACCATTTTTAAAACCAACCTTATTCACAATCAATTACTTGTGAATATATCAGCACAAAGAAATCTTATAGCATGAGGCACGCCAATTGCATTTTCGTTTTTATACTGCTCACGTTCTCGGCCGGGATTCTACGTGCGCAAAACGGTGTTTCCGATCGAATCAACGAGGAACTCGACCGTGCCCCTTCTATTGCCAAACTGGAGCAGGCAGCTGCAAAAGCCTATGGAAATGGGGATTACTATACGTCCATGAAATTTTATGACCGGGTGATAAGGGCAGACAGTAGTTTGGCCACCGCCTGGAAAGGATATGCCGAAGCCGCTGTGCAGATCAATGCACTGCCGCAGGCCCAGTCGGCCTACCAGTATATGCTCGACCACAATATGAGCCCCGACGGTTCCGTGCTGCTGGCCCAGGCCGAAGTGCAGTTTCTGCAAGGCAATTATGCCGAAGCCAAAGCACTGTACCGGAAATTCCTGCACGATGAACCGGCTACCGCCACGCCTCAAATGATTGAAACGGCCCAGACCGGTCTGGAAAACAGCGACTGGGCACTTTCCATTGCCGATAATACGGACCTGGAAACACCCGTCTTGCCGCTGGATACCTTGTCGGTGAACACCACGCGTTATTCCGAGTATTCCCCCTTGATGGTGGGCGACACCCTGTGGTTTTCTTCCTATCGTTTTCCGTTCAAAAAAGACCGCCACAACCCCGAACGTTACCTGGTAAAAGTGCTTAATGCTACCCTTCAGGAGGACCAACTGGCTGCAGAGCCCGCCGAATTTAACGAAGAAACGCGCCATACTGCCCACGTAACATTTAATACAAGCGGCGATGTGATGTACTATTCGGTGTGCGATTTTATAAATGACGCAGACATCCGCTGCGAACTGTATATGCGCCAGCGCCAGCCCGGCAATGCCTGGGGGCCTGCCGTGAAACTGCCCGAAAGCATCAATATGCCGGGTTATACCTCGACCGGCGCCAGCGTAGGCAAAGTGCCCGGCGAGGACAAAGAGGTGTTGTATTTCGTCAGCGACCGGCCCAACGGCAAAGGCCAGCGCGATATCTGGTACAGCGCTATCGAGCCGGACGGTTACGGCCAGCCGCAAAACCTGCCGCTCAATACTGCCGGCAACGACGTAACGCCATTTTACCATTCCAATACCGGAACCCTCTATTTCAGTACGGATGGCTTGCAGACACTGGGTGGTTTCGATATCTACAAATCGCAGGGTTTTGGTATGCAGTGGAGCGAACCGACAAACATGGGCTCGCCGCTGAATACCAGTTACAACGATGCCTATTTCAGCCTGACACCGAACAGCCACACGGCTTTTCTGGCGTCCAATCGCCGGGGCGACCACAACAGTTCCGAGGAAGCCTGCTGCTACGATATTTTTAAAGCCGATCTCGTGAAACCACAGATGATCGCCGTCACGTTCAATAAAATGACGGGCGATTCGCTGTCGGCTACCACTATGCGCCTCGTAGAAATCACCCCTACCGGTCCTGGCGTAGAGATCAAGGTAAAAGTGACGGGAACCAATTTTGCGTTCCCGCTGCAACCCGGTAAAAAATACATGCTGATCGCTGATAAACAGCATTTTAGCAGCGATACGCTCGTTTTTGAAACACCTAAAACGATCTGGAAAGATGTGCTGGTTAAAAAATTGTACCTCACGCCGTCTACCGTCAACCTGATCACAACGGTGTACGATAAAGAAACGAAAGAGCCCATTCCCGGCGTAACCGCGCGCTTTACGGATCTTGCCGTGCTGCTGCCAAGCGGATCGTTTGGCACCGGGAAAGGCGGCGGACCACTCGCCATGCAGGTGAAAACCAACACGGCCGACAACCGCTTCGAATACCCGCTTCAATTCGACCACCGCTATAAAGTAGTGGTATCCAAGCCCGGCTACACCATCGACTCTACCGATATTATTTCCACGGTAGGACTGGATGGCAACACGACGCTGGAACGGAAATTATACATCACCCGCGGCCTGAGTTTCGAGGCATTCACGATCAACGTGCAAAACCGGGATACCCTGTATGGCGTGCGGTATGAACTGGTGGAAATTGGCGGCGACAAACGCCGCGATCAGTACCTGAGTCCCCTGGGCAAAAATTATGAAACGACCGTCAATTACGACCGGCGTTACCTGATCAAAGCAACCAAGGACGGGTTCTCGCGCGACTCCGTAGAGTTTTCTACCGCTAACCTGGAGCGCATCGATTTTCAAAAGATCGTCCGCGAATTGCGCCTGAAACCGCTGGTGCTCGAAGCGTACCTGCCGATTCGCCTGTTCTTTGACAATGATTATCCCGATCCGCGTACCATGGCAACCACTACTGCACGGGATTACCGCCCGACTTATGTGGAATATTACAACCGGAAGGACGAATTTATTCAAAAATACACAGCCGGCCTGACAGGCAAAGAGCTACAGATCGCGACCGATACGCTTGATTATTTCTTTGAAAAAGATGTGCGCGCGGGTTGGGAAGGTTTGATGGCCTTTTCCGAAGTACTGTACGATATGATGACCCGCGGCGACACCATTGTGCTAACCCTCAAAGGTTTCGCTTCGCCGCGCGCGGCAACCAATTACAACCTCAACCTGACCGCCCGCCGGGTATCCAGCGTATTGAACCACTTTATGATTTTTGACGGTGGTATTTACAAGAAATTCGTTCAAAACGGCCAGATCACAATTGTGCAGGAGCCCAATGGCGAATCGAAATCGCCCCGCGGTATCAGCGACGTCATTTCAAAAGAACGCGAGTCCATTTACAGTGTGCCCGCATCCCGCGAACGACGACTGGAAATTATCGGGGTACAGGTAAACAGCGAAGAAAAACTGGTCAAGATTCAACGATAACCGACCCGGAAATTTGACTGTTCATATAGATCGCTGCCCAAAAAACAGTGGTCCGAAACAAACAATCAAGAACCAATGAGCCATGAAGAATACACATAGCAAAACGCATATCTGCATGAAATACAGCCTTTTTTCGGCCTTCTTACTATTGGTGTCGAATGTTGCATTCGCTCAGTTGCAACTGTCGTTTTCCAGCGTCTCGCCTACCTGCGACGGTTTTACCAATGGAACAGCCACGGCGCTGCCAAGCGGCGGCACAGCACCTTATGCCTATAGTTGGAGCAATGGCCAAGGTGGCCAGACCACACTGGGTATCGGGGCCGGCACATATTCGGTTACGGTGACCGATGCCGCCAATCTGAGCACTACAGGTGAAGTAACCGTCACGGCGCCTGCTCCGCTGGTGGTTTCCATCACGCCCGAAGGCTTAGGTTGTACGGATGTGGAAGGAACGCTGGTCGCCGGTTCTGTCGGTGGCACGGCACCTTACACATACGCGTGGGAAAATGGCAGCAGCGGCGAGAGCCTTCCCGTCACACAGTCGGGACTGTACTACGTAACCGCTACGGATGCCAACGGATGTTCTGCCCTGGCCAACTATTTTGTCAGGCCTCCTGCGGAAATTGTTATTCAATTCCTGACCCTCGACGCGCCTTCCTGCGCCAACAGTTCCGACGGTTCTATCGTGGTGAATATTTTTGGAAACAACGCACCATATACCTGGGTCTGGGAAAATGGTGTTACCAATCAATCACTTACAAACATTCCCGGTGGCGCCTACAGCATAACGGCAACAGACGCACTGGGTTGCACCAAAGTACAAACGGCTACCCTGAACGCACCACCCGCTCTGGTGGTAGAAGTTTTTCCGACCAATATTCCATGCGCTTCTTTACCTAACGGCGGCGCAGTGAACGCCGGCGTTGCCGGTGGTGTAAACCCGTATACTTTTCTCTGGAATACCGGAAGTGCTGCTTCCGGGTTGCAGGGCATTCCTGCCGGCGACTACTCCGTAACAGTAACCGATGTCAATGGCTGTACGGCTACCGATGCGGCTACAGTGACGCAACCGACGCCATTGGTGGCTTCTGTGGTGAGTATTACGCCCGCTTGCGGCGGCAACAACGGCAGCGCTACGATTTCGGCTGAAGGTGGTACACCGCCTTACAAACATGTCTGGAGCAATGGCCAAATGGGCCCGACGGCTACGAACCTCGCGCCCGGTCAATATTATGTTTGCACATTCGACGCAAACAACTGCCAGATGGATCTTTGGATCATTATTCCGGTAGGCGAAGGACTCGATGTGACCCTTAATCTTGTAAAAGCAGAGTGTGCAGGTGTGGATAACGGCGTGGCAACGGCTATCGTAAATCCTCCGACAGGTACTTATACCTATGCGTGGAATATCCAGAACAGCCCGAACATTTCACAACTGAACGGTATTCCTGCCAACACGGTGGTTTCCGTAACAGTAACCGATGTAAATACAGGCTGCCAGGGAACGGCTACCGGCGTGCTCGGAACCCACAACCAGGTGCAGGTGGCTGTAACAGATACGGATGCGACCTGCGGCGGCGCGCCTACGGGTAGCGCTTCGGCAATAGCATCGCTCGGCACAGCGCCTTATTCTTATGTATGGACTTATCCGAATGCAACACAGGTTCCCGGGTCCGATATTTCCAATCTGGTTCCCGGTGATTATTTCGTCACTGCTACAGACGCAAAAGGTTGTACCGCGCTTGGCGTCGCTCAAATTGGTGCGGATGATAACCTGACGGCCGCTTTTCAACTGGATATCTTGGACTGTACGTCGGACAACGTGCTGGCTCAATTTACAAATGTGTCCACGCCGGGGTTCACTTCCTTTAATTGGACTATTACCTACGGCAGCAGTATCGTGACGACATCTTTTCTGGAAAATCCGACTATTAACTTTGGCAGCGGCGCCTCTGGTACCGTTCAACTGATCGTTACAGGCGCAGGCGGTTGTTCCGACACGATCACGGCCCCCTTTACAGCAGTTGGGGCGCCTGTTTATGGCGTTTCCGTGCAAAACGACTACAATGAAAATTGTGAATATTTACCTGCAATTATAACCGTTTCGGCTTCCCAGGAATATACCTATACCTGGAGCCCGATGACGGACCTGACGTTCAATCCCGATCCGCAACACGTCATCGCAAATCCATCACAAACAACTGTTTATCAGTTGATTGTAAATGGTGGCGCTTGCTCGGATACCATTCCTGTAACAGTGCTTCATTTGGAGCCGCCGGTAATCACCGTCGCTGCGAATAGTATTGTGTCCTGCGATTCGGTGGTCCTGTTAACCGCTACCGCAACAGGTAGTTCGACCCTTATCTGGTACAACGCCGCCAATGTACAGATTGGAACAGGCGATTCCATCACGGTAACAGCCGGCGCAACAGCCGTTTATACAGTAGTGGCGACCAGCCCGCAGGGTTGTACCAATTCCGAATCTATTTCCGTTACCGGAAACAGTGTCAATGTAGATGCCGCGATCAGCCAACCGCTGAGCGCCTGCGAAAACACGCCGGTTTCTGTTCAGGTTGTCAACCTGGATCCCAACGACAATTTAACGTATGAATGGTCGTCCAGCAGCCCCGCACTCAGCATCAGTCCGCAAGGCGCGGCACAGGTAACGCTGAGCGGACCTGCCGGATCATATACGGTCACCGTTGTAGTCACCAACCAGTTCGATTGCCAGAGCACCTACACCACGCAGGTAACCATGACCCCCGGCGAATCGCTGGAAGGTGCTATTTCTGCCGACCTGTGTAATGGTTTGCTCGTTGGTTTTGAAAATACCGGTACTGTTTCAGGCACCTGGAACTTCGGAGACAACTCCGCACCGAGCACTGAAAACGACCCCACACACACTTATGCGCAGGCCGGAACGTACACCGTGACGTTTGTGTCCCCGCAGGCTTGCGTGGCGCCTTATTCCGCGCAAATAGAAGTGCTGGCATCACAGGCTGTACAGGCCGCCATCGGGAATAACCTGCAAAATTGTGTGGACAGCGCAACGGTTCAGTTTACCGACCAGACTGTAGGCACTGGTTTGACGAGCTGGCAGTGGACGTTCTCCAACGGAACAACTTCCAATGAGCAAAATCCTTCCGTCGTTTTTGGCCAGGCAGGCGCCATCACCGCAACATTGGTCGTGACGGACGCCAACGGCTGTTCGGATAGTGCAACGGCACAGCCACAGATCGATATCATCAACGAATTCGTTTCGGAAGCGTTCGATTTTTGTGCGCCGAGTTCAGTAGCGCTCAATCCTGAATTCAACCAGAACTATACTTATTCCTGGTTTGCTTCGCCTGCCGATCCGAATTTACAGGCCAATAACCCCAACCCCTCCGTTTCGCCGGCAAGCCCGACTACCTATTCCGTGAGTATTACCAACGGACTTTGTTCCGTGTTGTATGCGGCGCTGGTAACCCCGCGGGAACCGGCTTCGCTGCAATTGCCCGCAGACCAGGTGGTTTGTACTTCCGATCCTGTATCGCTAACAGCGCAAAGTGCCAATGCTACTTCCATCAAGTGGTCGCTGTCGCCTACCATGTCACCTGTTTTGACCACCGGCAACACCGTAGTTGTTGTTCCGATGCCGAACGGTATGTACTATGTGGAAGCAACCAATGGAGCAGGTTGCCAAGCGCTGGATTCTGTTGGCGTCAATAATGCTTCAGTCAATATTGTAGCCGAATCCCTGAACCGCGATATCTGCAAAGGATTTGCAACGGAGCTGACCGTAACCAACATGATCCCTGTTCAGAACCTGACGTATGAATGGACGCAAGGGCTCCAGCCGATCCCGAATCCGATGGTGATCCCTCTGGCGGATGCTACCTACGAAGTAAAAGTGAGCAACCAGTTTGGTTGTAAGGACACCCTCACGTTCCAGGTAAATGTTACTGAAGTAGCCGTAACTGCTGAAGTCACCGGACCGGATACGATCTGTACAGGCCAAACAACAACGCTGCTGGCTACGGCAAGCGGCAACGCGTCCGTTTACACCTACCAGTGGGCGCCGGCTACTACGCTGAGCGATAACGATGTTCCTGATCCGACTGCTGAACCAACCGAAACGACCGACTATATCGTGACGGTCCTGGGCGACGGATTATGCCCCGCATCTGCCTCTGTAACAGTGTATTACATGTCTACGGAATGCGCCGAGCCTTATATTTTTGTTCCAAAAGCCTTCACGCCCAATGGCGATGAAAACAATGACAAATTCATTGTGCGCGGTACAAACATCAAGGAAATGCGCTTTATCGTGTGGGACCGCTGGGGTGAAAAAGTGTTTGAAACAACCGATATCCTGTCTACCGGCTGGGATGGCACCTACAATGGCAAAGAATCCACACCCGATTCTTACGCCTGGTACCTGGAAGTCACCTGCGGCAATGGCGCGACGTATATCAATAAGGGCAATGTGACGCTGCTCAAATAGTTGAGAAATTGTTGAGGGGTTGAGGTTGTTGAGAGGCTTGGGTAGGTACCCTCAACCTCTCAACAATCTCAACCCCTCAACAATTTTATCCTCCTTCAACATTCTTGTTTTCAATGAAAAAACTCTCCCGCCGCTCTTTCCTGGCGAGCACCTCTCTTGCAACGGCCGCAGTGGCCATGCCTATACCTGTCGACCTGGAAAAAGGCAAAAAAAGTATCTTTATCCACCATGTCTATTTTTGGCTGAAAAACCCGAAAAGCGAGGCGGATTTAGCCAAACTGATGGAAGGACTGGAAGCCCTCAGCGCCGTGCCGACCATTAAAATATGCCATATTGGTACACCCGCCGAAACCAACCGGGGCGTGATCGACCGCAGTTACGCCATTTCCTGGCTGTGTTTTTTTAAAAACAAGGAAGAAGAGGAAATTTATCAGACGCACCCGATTCACCTCAAGTTTGTGGCAGACTACGCATACCTCTGGGATAAAGTGATTGTATACGATTCGGAGGGGCCGAAGCGGTAGTGTACGGCCAAACTCCGTTCGGTCAAATGCACATAAATAAACATGAGACATCCCGAATTTTATCATGATGCAATTGGCCAAGGTTTTCACGTCATTAAGGGTAATGTGTGCCGCCTGGGCCGTCGTTGTGCGTCCCCGCCAACGACAAATAAGCACCCAAGCCAGGCAAATTGATCCTTAATTTCGCCAAAAATTCAACATAACTTGCTGTTGGCGGGGGCGCGCAACAGCGGCCGGGGCACTTGTGCTTCGATTTTGCAGGGTAATAAAATTCGGATGACTCCTGTTTATTCCCTGCTTGGTGTTCCCACATCTCTCTAACCGATGCCCCAGAGAAGACTACGCGAGGCGTAAAAATGACTTCTGCCATGGTGTTCCCGCGTCTCTCTAACCGACGCCTCAGAGAAGACCAAGCGTGGCGAAAAGGCCAGTGAAGGGGTGTCATCTGCGAGGAACGAGCAGGTGACATCTCGGAACGGCAGCGTTTTCGCTATGATGAGACGCCTCAGAACAGCAGCGTTTTCATGATAAAAAGACACCTTGGAGCAGCAGCCCTTTCGCGATGAGATAACACCTGCTCGTACCTCGCAGATGTCACCTCATCGCTTGGCCGAGCGATCCAAGACAGTAGGAGCCGTCAGATCGCCTCTCCGGCTTTATCTGACGGCTCCATGACTTGAACCCCTCACAACTCACAACTCACAATTCACGTCAAATCACTTCCACCCATTTACCCGGCGCCGTCGCCTGAATCCGGTTGTCGTACATCGCTTCGCAGGCTACCGCAGGCAAATAGTATTTACCCGCATAGGCCGCGTTGAGTTGAATCCGGTACACCCGCGCGTCAGCCTGGTTTCCTCCTGCACGCGGCAGGTCGAAATACGTCATCACCCGGTCGTCGCGCACGTCCTGGTAATCCAGCGGACTATTGGTCAGGTTGGAAACGCCGCCATTCATGCGGGCATTGGTGATTTCCCAGCCGGAGGGGAAGATTTGTGTCAGTGCCAGTTCGTCAAAATTAAAACTGAAACCGGTGCTGCGTTTCACCGTCACTTCAGCGATAAAGTCAACACCCTGTTTGATTTGCGCAGGGTCGATGACTTGACCTTTCAAATCGGTGTACCGCACAGCCAGCGCGATATTGCTGGAACTCGGCGTTGTGGAAGGCGTGATAGGCGCAGCAGCAATGACCAACCGGGCGTACAAACGCGCCGATCCGTTGTTTTTTACCGATATTTTGCCGTCGCCCATGGCGTTTTCCGTGAAGTTTACCAATGAAACTGGTTTGGAAGCATCGCCCGTTTTTTGGCTGCCGGCGCCGATCCGGTAAGCGTATGCCGGGCCGCCACCCACGTTTTTAGCAACGTATTTCGACAATGCGCGGAGTCCCGTAGCCAGGCTCTGGGTATTCCAGTACCAGCCGGTTTCTTTACCCATTTCGGTGCTGATATATCCGGCCATCGCCTGTGCGCGTTCCGTGTCGCCTACCAGCGTATACGTTTCGAGCAGCAGCGAGCGGTCGCGCAGGTCGGAGCCGTAGGTCACGCCACAATAGTCGTATTTCCAGTCTTCTTTCCATTTTTGCGCCAAAATATCGCGGGCGGCTTCCGGTTTGCCCGCCTGGGCATAAGCGGCGGCGAGCATGCCGGCCGATTGCGACCACATGTTTTTGTCCTCGCGCAGGCGGTTCATATCGGCCAGGTCGGGTTTTCCGGCCAGGGCGAGTGTGTACAAACGGTAAGCCTGCGTCAGATAGCCGTGGTAATCACCGTTTTGTGCGGCGCCCGGATTCCAGTTACGGGCCGTCACGGTCTGGTTTTGAATCCAGCGGTCCAGCACACCGTCCGGGATGGCGTAACCCTTGTTTTTGGCTTCCAGCAGGAAATGCCCTACATAAGTGCTGCTCCAGGCATTGACTTCGTTGCCACCTCTCCAGTATGCAAAACCGCCGCTGGAATGCTGGAACGTGCGCAATTTCCCAATAGCAATCGTTACATATTTACTGATATCGTCTTTCTGTTTTTGAGAAAGCGGCGTCAGCAGATCGACGTACAACTGCGGGAAAACAGTGGAAGTCGTTTGTTCCACACAGCCGTGCGGGTATTGAATCAGGTAATCCAGGTGGCGGCTCAAATTGATCGGGGGCAATGCGCTGACTTCAATGACTGCCGATTTGATATCCGAATATTTGGACGGATCAAAAGCGGAGGACCATTCCTGGCCGGCTTCGATCGTACCTTCCCAAACGGTGGTGACCAGCGGATTGGGGTTGCGCACCATCAGTTCGATGTCCTGCGTGGCTGTTTCGCCGCCGCCCTGAGCGGTAACGGTGAATCTGGCAACACCCGTTTTTTGGCCCACTTTCAGGTCGAAATAAGTCATTTTCTGGCCGGGTTCGGTAAATGCCAGCGTATTTTGACCGGTTCCGCCGATGCTCACCAGTCCCGATTTTTCGCGGACAGTGATATTGGCGCTTTGCACCGATTTTTCCATGGCGAATACATCGACCGGCAGGCGCAGGGTTTCGCCCGGACCCAGTACGCGGGGCAGCGTAGGCAGAATCATCAACGGCTTGCGAACCGGGCAGGTTTTTTCGGAACTGCCGTAAGCACCTGCACCGCCGTTGGCAGAAGGCGCCGAAAGCACAGCCATGACCCGTACGGACCCGATGTAGTTCTCAATTTTCAGGCGGTGTTTGGCCACCTGTCCTTTTTCCAGTTTGAACGGTCCGAGGTGGATCACGCAGGGTTTGAAACGGTTGATTTGTGCGGCATTTTTTGCTTTTTGATTGATACCATCACCACCGATCGCCAGAATGCGCTCCAGTTCGGCGCCATATGCGCCCAAAACGTAGTCATAAATATCCCAGGTTTTGACCCCCAGCGCTTCACGGGCATAAAATGCCTCGAAGGGATTGGGTGTTTTAAAACGCGTCAGGTCGAGCAAACCCTCATCCACAATCGCCAGCGTGTAGGTGCAGGCTTTGCCGCCCACTTCGCGCAAGGCAATATTGAAATACTCGTCGGGCTTCAGCACATCGGGCATATCCAGTTGTGCCGAAAGTTTGGCTGTCGGGTTTTCGATATTTACCGGCGTCACGCCGTACATACGTATCGGCAGGTCGTTTTTCGTCTGTGCGTGGGGCTGGATCAGGCTGACGTGCGCGTACACCGTAGGCGTCATCGTTTCTTCCGCCTTGAATTTCAGGAAGTTATCACCCGCTTTGGCATCGAACCACATGTGTTTGGCGACACGTGTTCCGTTTTCCAGGGTGAGTAGAATGCGGCCGTTTTCGCTTGCGGGCACTTTCAGGGTTACTTCATCGCCGACGTTGTATTTTTCTTTTTCAGCCGAAAATGGCAGCATAGCGGCTGCGTTGCGGCTGCTGATGTCGTTGAGATCGTCGGGGTAACCGGACCAGAAAAAGTCGCCGGCAGCGTGTCCGCCATTGGCATCAACCACCCGAATCAGGAACCTACCCCAATCGCCCGGTTTTACTTTCCAGGTGGCCTGACCGCGGCTGTCGGTGGTCAGGGT
>JADLCC010000290.1 GCA_020847425.1 Saprospiraceae bacterium | reverse complement strand
GCGCGTCAAAGTGCTTTTTGGCTTGCAGCAGCAGCGAGCCGGAGCCGCAGGCCGGGTCATAGATCTTGTTGACGCTGGTTTGCTTGTGCATGGCGAGCTGGGCGATCAGCTTGGAGACATGCTGCGGGGTGAAAAACTCGCCACCGGATTTTCCGGCATTGGCGGCATAGTTGGAGATAAGGAACTCATAGGCATCGCCGAAAAGGTCGATTCGGTTGTCTTCAAAATTCCCGAAATTCAATTCTGCGACGCTTTTTAGGACGGCTGCCAGGCGGCTGTTTTTGGCTTCGACGGTATTGCCAAGTCTTGTGCTGGTCGTGTCGAAATCTGCGAACAATCCTTTTATATCAGGTTCAGATGGATAACCATTGGCAGAACTTTCAATGGCATCAAAAATGGCTTTTAAGTCTGTATTCAGATTGGGTTTGGTATTGGCAGTTTTGGCAACATTTACAAAAAGCTCACTGGGGTAGATAAAGTACCCTTTCGTTTTAATGGCATCATCTTTTATTTCAGGGGAAATTACATTGTCGGACAATGTTGCATACTTGACACTTTCATCCCCACCTTCAATGTAATTGGTGAAGTTTTCACTTATAAAGCGATAGAAAAGTGTTCCTAACACGAACTGTTTAAAGTCCCATCCATCTACGGAGCCACGAACTTCGTTGGCTATCTTCCATATTTTAGCTTGCAATTCTGCTCTTTGCGCTGTACTTGTCATTTTTTATCTTTTAGTAAGTCTTGTGGTTTCCCGGAAGTTACGTTCGAGTGCCTCCCGGCTCCGGATGTCGGAGCGGATGGTGTATTTAAGATCAGGCAGCCGGTTGATCAGGCTTTCTTCGATTTGCTTTTCCTTCGTCATTGGGAATCTATGGAGTGAAATTGAGCGTGTTTATTATTATTACCACAAGGGCACAAACATAAGGTATTCCTGCTTTTTTGAGCAGCCTGTCTTGGAATTACGATTGCTAAATTCGGCTGTTCCACTAACTCGGCGGTCCATTATCCTTGACCCCAAAATACGTCCCCCACATCCCCAGCCGCGTCTTGCTGACCGTCCAATACGTAACCCATACCGGCAGATAGGTCTTGCTGACCGGTAGATATGTTATTTATACCCCCGGATACGTCCTCTTGACCGTCAGATACGTCCAGCACCCAAACGAACCTATCCGCCACCTATCTGAATAGGTCCTCCAACCTATTCAGATAGCCGCCGAACCTATTCGTTTAGGTGTTCGACCTATTCAGATAGGTGGTACAACCTATTCGTTTAGGTCCGCAACCTAAACGCCGGTCAAAAGAACCTATTCGTTGCTATTATGGGCCTAAAATTTTGTCCGACTTACCTATCTCGCGATTATGTTTGGAGGATAAATGCAATAAAAAGCGATTATTTCGATGTTTCGGGGGTGTTCGTATGGTATTTTTTGAGATCTGTCGGTATTTCCCGCCATCCCGCTGGCATTGCCCCATAGATTTGCCCATCAAATTTCACCCTTAAATTTTTCACCCATGCCCTTTTACGATGTAGTGCAACAGCACTTTAATTCGGACGATTTGAAAGCCATCGATCAATCCCTCGATGCCCTGGAAAAAGCCCTGGAAACAAAAAAGCAAAACCTGAGCCCTGAAGAACGCCGGCGGTACGGCAGTATCAACGAGGCCAACAAACTTTTTGTCAACAAGGTCTACGATTTTTCCAAAACGCAGCCGGACACCTGTAGCCCCGATGTCGACTGGACCGAATTTGCCGCCGACTATGAAGACCGCACGATCCTGGAAACCCGGCTGACCCGGCTTCGCTCTATGATGGAGATGATGGAAAACGCCAAGATTTTGCACGACTTCGACAATTTCCAGAACGCCCTCGTGGACTATTCTTTCACCCAGTACAAGAAGGATACGGACGCGGGTGGTTATGTGACGAAGTACCAGGCATTGCGGCAATTCTTTCCACGCGCAGGAGGCGCCAGCATCCCGGTAGAAACAACCGTATAACACACCAAATCATCCTGAAAAACAAGTGTGGCCCGTATGCCTGAAAAGGAATGCGGGCTTTTTTATGAATCATTTAAAGGAATTGATGAGGGTTTCCAGCCGCGCCACCCGCGCCTTTAGCGCCTCGATCTCGCGCCGCTGCGCCTCCAAAATACCCTCTACTTCTCCCAGCAGCAAAGGCCTTTTTCCGTATGCCGCAGCATCTTCCGCCACCTGATCGACAGGCGCTGTCAAGTCCCGCAAAAACATCTCGCCTTCTCCGGTGAGCAGCCAATGCACATTGACATTTTTATGACCTAATAACAATCCGTTTATGACCGTTTTGGAAATGCCTTTCACACCCCGAACCATCTTGTTGATGTTCGACTGAGACACGTTTACGAGATCTGCAAACCCGGTTTGGTTGGTTTTCAGGGCTTTGATGAGCTGCTGCAGCCGGGCGCCTTGTTCAATTCTGGTGGATTCCATTTCAATAAAAATGAAATAAAGTCATTAAAATTATGAAAATTTTATTGTAATAATGAACTTTGAATATATCTTTGCAGGAAAGTTACTATTTTTAAGGAGCGTAGCCAAAAGTATAGAGAAAGGCAAAGCCCACGATACAAAATATACATATTACTGGCGCTATGGGAGCACCGTTTCAACCTGATCAAAAGCCCGAAACAACATCGCATAACTGGCTCATCCGAATAGGTCCATTGGCCATATTGTTCCTGTTGGCTTTTTTCTACCTGTACTGGCCTGGTGAGTGGGGACTCATCTCGAACCAGAAAAGCCTGGACTGGGATGATGTGGCGTATTTCGATGAGCAAGGGGAACCGCAGTTAAGGGATTGGAGGAGGAAGGATTTTGACAGACAGGTGGAAGAACTTGAACTGGCGGAGCAGTATGCTTTGGTGGCCAGGGCTGACGGAGCATACATTTGCTACCACTGTAGTAGTGGTACATGCTTTCTGCAAAAAGGTATGGTTTGGAAGTATGGGGTGACCAGAAAAGGTGTAAGCAACCGATATCCCGGAGAATGGCTAAGCGACATGCGCCTTGGTTATATTGTTCAGATCCGTGGAACGGTATATGAATGCCTTATCGAAGAAAAACAAAAAATATTTCTTTACCCGTTGCACTTTGATAATCAGATACGAAAACCAGTCGATCGCATGGCAAGGCCGCCTGGCAATAAGAATGACAACTAGACATCTTATTTGAACTTTCAGCAAAAGAGTGTAGTTTTGTTATGCGGATTTAAAAGCAATGGTATTAAAATTTAAAGAAATGGCTAAAGTTACTTTTGCATCAGATGAAGACGTCTATCATCTTCTCGACCCGGATTGTATCGAGCAACAGCTCAGCCACATTAATGTGAATTTTATTTTCTCTTGTGTTAACTCAGACAACTGGACTGATGATAACTGGATCGGAGCTGACGGTACGCCATATCATGTTATCAAATTGCCATATCATGTAGTTAAATTGATGAACAAAGAGCAAGTCCGCGCGCTGATGCTGGAGAAAGCCCAGGAAAGATTGCGGCAGGCTGCTTAAAATTTAGATATATGGCTGAAGTCACCTTTGCAGCAGATGAAGCGGTCTACAACCTTCTTGACCGGGATGGTATCATGGATCGATTCCGCCAATTAAATGTAAGCATTATCTTTTCTTGTGTAAAGACTGATGATTGGGCAGATGATAGTTGGATCGAAAAAGACACTGCCGCGGTGATGGGAGTTAGTATTGCTAATCTTGCACCTCTACTCCTGTTTGGGAGACCCAAAATATCCTGATGCCTAAGGACTTTACAGGTCTTAATATCCTGTTTGCCAGCGATCTATGTCCTGGATTGTCTGGTAAAGCAATTCCCGCTATTACTTTAGGGTCACCATCTGCCTCATCCAATACCAACATTGCTGCCAGCAATGCCCTGGATACATGAGATTTGATCTGGTTCCCGTTAAAAGGAGCGCCGTATCGAGCAGTATGATCCTTGGAACTGGTTTCCCCCTTTGCTTCAATGTAAAGGCAATGTTCGAAGTTTTCTGCAATCAGGTCTATCCCTCTTTCTCCTGTATTTAAGGCTTTAACAATAAGGTAGCCTTGATTGGTTAAATATGTGGAGAGAATAGATATAACATCGTTTTCAGTCAGCATGATACAAAAGTATTGATGGCAAAAGCCTGGCGATCTAAATGATACATACGCGGGGTTGATTTGTAGATAAGTTACAATTTATTTGCCGATGCAAAACCGCCCAAAAATATTCCCCAACAAATCCTCCACCCCAATCTCCCCCGTTATCTCCCCCAGGTACGCCAGCGCATGCCGTATATCCTGCGCCACAAAATCGCCGGTTACATTCGATTCCAGGCCCTGCAGCACTTCCCCCAGCGCCCCGTCCGCCCGGCGCAGGGCATCGTGGTGCCGCGCATTGGTCACGATGGTGTGGTCGGTGCCCAGTTCGCTGCCGATGGCCAGGTCGTAGAGTTTTTCTTTGAGGTATTCGATGTTCATCTGGTTTTTGGCGGAAAGAGCTATTAATGATGAATGATGAATGATGAATGATGAATCGTGAGTGGTGAGTCGTGAGTCGTGAGAGGGATCGGCGAGCAGGTAGGGGTGGATGTCGGGCAGGGTCGGGTCGGCGAGCCATTCGGTGCGGAAAAGCGGGTTGCGGTCCATTTTATTGCACACCACCAGCAGGTGTTCCGTGCCGTTGGGGGCCAGTTGGCGCAGGTCCTCGTGGACTTCCGACAGGGTCATGCCACCGGCTACATCCCAGACGTACACCAGGATGGCGGCCTGTTCGATTTTTTCCATGGTTTTGGCCACGCCGATGGCTTCGATGGTGTCCTGGGCTTCACGGATGCCCGCCGTGTCGATCAGTCGAAACTGCACGCCTTTGATGTTCAGCACCTCTTCGATGGTATCGCGGGTGGTGCCGGGAATATCGCTCACAATGGCGCGTTCTTCATTGAGCAGGGCATTGAGCAGGGTACTTTTGCCGGCATTGGGCCGGCCTGCGATGACCGTGCTGACGCCCGTTTTCAGGGCATTGCCCAGTGCGAAAGACTGGATGAGCGGACGCAGGTGACTGCGTATTTTTTCCACCAGGCGTTTCAGGTCGTCGCGGTCGGCAAATTCCACGTCTTCTTCGCCGAAGTCGAGTTCGAGTTCCACGAGACTGGCGAAGTCGATGAGTTCGTCGCGCAGTTGCTGGATTTCGTTGCGGAAACCGCCGCGCAACTGCCGCAGCGCAACCGTGTGCGCGGCCTCGCTCTGGCTGGCGATCAGGTCGGCCACAGCCTCGGCCTGGCTGAGGTCCATGCGGCCGTTGAGGAATGCACGCAGGGTATATTCGCCGGGTTCGGCCAGTCGCGCACCCTGGCGTAAACACAATTGTATGATTTCCTGTTGAATGTACGGCGATCCGT
>JADLCC010000289.1 GCA_020847425.1 Saprospiraceae bacterium | reverse complement strand
GGCTTGGGTGAAAAACAAACAGAGTTTTTTCCAGAACTCCGCATTCGGCGCAAACGCCACAAACAACAGCAAAGGCAAACACCACAGCACAACTGCCGTACCCACTTGTCGCAGTATGCTGGCGGCAGAAAAGCCGCTGTAGGCCACTACCGTATTGCTGTGAATGAGATACGTGTGTTCATCCGCACTTGCTTTCTGCCCTGTATTTTTTTGTGCTCCGTCGCCTTTTTTCCAACCGTAATGCACGGCTATACCCAACAGAATGGCGCCCAGAATAATCAGTGGAAACGAGACATTTCCCAAATAAATTGCCGCAAAAGCCGCCACAGCCACAGCATAGTGCAGGGGCGACAGGAGTGATTTTTTTCCAATTTTGATAATGGCGCCGGCTACAATAGCCACTACTGCCGGTTTTAAAAACGCAAAAGCCGCCTGCACCATGGGCAAGTGCCCAAATGTCACATACGACACGCTCAAACCCCACAAAATAACAGCCGAAGGCAACACAAACAGAATGCCCGCTGCCAGTCCGCCCCGAACGCCGTGCAACATCCAGCCGGTATAGGTAGCCAGCTGCTGCGCTTCCGGTCCGGGCAGCAACATACAGTAATTCAAAGCGTGCAGGAATTTGCTCTCGCTGATCCAGCGTTTATTATCCACCAGAAACGTATGCATGATCGCAATCTGCCCCGCCGGTCCGCCAAAGCCGATAAAGCCCAGCCGGAGCCAGAAAGCCAACGCTTCGCGGAAGGTAGGAGATGCAGGTGGAGCGAGGTATTGCATAATGTTTCACCGAACCTTGTTCGGCATTTTTTATATTTTCCTGAAACTGGGTTCCAGATTACTTGCGCAAATCAAAATTGTGAAAATAAAAGATCCTGATCGTATGCTGGTTTTTGAATTGATTGCCCGCCGGTAATTGCTGATACAAATTCATGTAACCGCCGCGTAACTGCGCATGCGGGTTGATCTGGTACACCAATCCCAGAAAAAAACGGTTCTGGTCGAAGTGGTTGTACACGATGTTCTTTCCAAAATTAACCATTATTTCATCGCTTAACAACAACTGCAAGCCTTTTGGTGCAAAGCCCTTTTGGGTAAGGGGAAGGAAAAAAGAAAAATTGTACCGAATCCGCGGATTATAATTGTAACCTTCAGCCAACTCATTATCATTCAATATCTTACGTCGAAATCGTTCTTCTAATCGCACCCATTGCATCAACCGTATTTTCGGCCAGTTCATAAACCACTGGATCTGTTGCCAGGGCCGGTGTTCGGGTTGTGCCACATTTTCATGTCCTTCCGCCGGGAAATGGTGCACATAAGCATAAGCCGCCGTCACCCGCACATCGTCGGTGATGTAGTACATCGGCCCTGCCCGGACGATGCCCTGGGATAACTCGCCAACAAAATCGTCTTTGAATCGCAGGTGCGCGTCGAGCCACAACCCCCATTTATGGCTAAACCTGGTCTGGCTGAATACGCCAAACCAGGTTTGTTCATCGGTGGTGGTGATTTTTTGCCCCGATACCGAAACGGCGGCGAGGCAAAAAATCAAGGATAAACCTATTATTTTCATATTTCTAAAGGTCCATTTTTAAAAGGACTGTCGTAAAGTTATGCCGTAGGTTCTCGGATCACCAAGCACTGCCGCATAGTGACCGGCAATGGCTCATCAATACACATCCTCCAAATACCGCCGTTGTTTTTTCAGGTTTTTCAAATACTCCGCAGCGTATTCTTCTCCTTTGCCACTTTCTTTTGCAACGATCTGACTTACAGCATATTGCACATCGGAAGCCATGCGGGTTTTATCGCCGCAGACGTAAAAATGAGCGCCGTTTTCGAGTCGCTCGTAAATGAGGCGGGAGCGTTCGGCCAGGCGGTTTTGCACATAAATTTTGTCTTTCTGGTCGCGGCTGAAGGCCACATCCAGGCGGTCGAGGGTGCCGCGTTTGAGGTAGTTGAGCCACTCGATCTGGTATAAAAAGTCCGTTTCAAAATGCGGATTACCGAAAAACAACCAGTTTTTACCGGAAGCGCCGCGTTCGCTGCGTTCCTCCACAAATGCGCGGAAAGGTGCTACGCCGGTGCCGGGGCCGACCATGATAATATCTGTGGCATCATCGGCCGGCAGGTTGAAATATTCATTGTGTTCGAGAAAAACCGGCACTGATTCACCCGTTTTTATGCGGTCGGCAAGAAAAGTTGAGGCCACGCCCTGGTGCGGGCGGCCGTTAAAGTCGTAGCGAACTGCTGCTACAGTCAGGTGTACCTCGTCGGGGTGCGCCAGCAGACTCGACGCGATGGAGTACGAGCGGGGCGGCATTTTGCGCAGAAAACCCAGCAGGGTCGCCTCCGACAGCGCTGCCGGGAATTCCCGTAGAAGGTCGGCAACATTTCGGCCCCAGAGGAAGTTTTTCAGGGCAGCATTGTCCTGTACAATGGCCTTCAATTTGGCATTGTTGGTCCAGTTGGCGTATTGGTCCACCACTTCGCGGGTCAAAACGCTCAATTCCACATCCTGCTGCAGGATATGGCGGAATTCGGCCTCTTTCCCGTTGTAGGTCACCGTTTTATTGCCATTGAGCATGGCGGTGTACAGCACTTCCTTCACCAAAGATTCGGGATTGGTCGCGTAAATCGCCAGGGAATCGCCCGGCTCGTACACCAGTCCGGAGCCTTCCAGGGAAAGTTCGAGGTGCCAGGTTTCTTTTTGTGAGCCGCGTCCGTTGAGTTGTATTTTTTCCAGGATGGGCGATGCAAATGGTTTTTTGCGGTCGTACAAGGGTGTACCGGCGGCTTTAGCCGCCGGAGCAACACTCGATTGTCCGTTACTATGCACAATTGCGCTTCGCGTGTCGGCGGCTAAAACCGCCGGTACCGGTAATTTCTCCAGCACATTCACCATCCAGCCTTCCACGGCTTCTTCATAATCCACATCACAATCCACCCGGTCGGCCAGGCGTTTGGCGCCCAACACTTCGAAGCGGGCGTCTATTTCTTTACCGGTCTGGCAAAATTGCAGGTAACTCCGGTCGCCCAGTGCGCAAACGGCGAATTGTACGCCGTCGAGTTGTGGGGCGCGGGTACCGAGCAGCCATTTGTGGAATTCCTCGGCGGCTACCGGCGGCTCACCTTCGCCCTGGGTGCTAATCACCAGCAGCACAATTTTCTCCGACTTCAGGTTTTTAGCCTGGTAGTCGTTCAAATCGGCTACCACAACCTGAAAACCCCGCTCTTTCACCTTAGCCGACAATTGCTGGGCCACTTTTTTGCTGTTGCCGGTTTGTGAGCCGTACAGGACAGTCACCTGCGGTAAAGTGGCAGCAGGAGTTGCCTGTGGCGCAACGGCAACGGATGGTGCTTCCAACACGCCGTTCGGTGCAGCCTGGCCATTCGAAGCGATGCCATAGAGGAAGCCACTCAGCCACATTTGCTGTAGCGTGCTTTGTTGTGCCAGTTGTTGCAGCAACTTTTCGTCGAGACCGGCCGGCGGAGGAGAGAATGTGGTAGTCATAATGCTGAAAAGTTTTTTAACCCTTGATGGTGGCAAAAATTTGTTCCTGTAGATGTGCCTCCAGTTTGTACCGGACCACTTCTCCTGCTACAATAACCGCCGGACTGCCGGCGCCTGCTGCTGTCGTTTTTGCTGCGATGTCGGACATCGTACCCGTGATAACCTGTTGTTCGGGTAAACTGGCGTTTTGAATCACGGCAATGGGCAATTCGTTTTTCCCGGCGGCTGCAAATGCCGCTGCGATGTCGGTTATTTTCGCCAGGCCCATAAGGATGACCAAAGTGGCATCCGTTTGAGCGGCTGTATAGATTTCGGGGTTGAGCGCGCCGGTATCCGTAGTAGCGGTCAGCACCCAGAAACTGCGGCTGGCCCCACGCAGGGTAACGGGGATGCCCGCAGCGCCAACGCCGGCAATAGCGCTGGAAATACCAGGCACGTATTCTGCTGCAATTCCATGGTTTTGAGCGTATTGCATTTCTTCAAACCCGCGCCCGAATACAAAAGGATCGCCGCCTTTCAGGCGCACTACGTGGCCGTGATCGTTGGCATAACCCACTATGAGTGCATTGATCTCATCCTGTTTAAATTCCTTGTGCAACCGGCGTTTCCCTACATAAATCCGCGCTGCACCGGAAGGCGCATAGTCCAGCAACTCCGGGCTCACCAGCGCGTCGTACAGCACCACATCTGCCTGCGCCAGCGCTTTGAGCGCTTTAAGCGTGATCAGTTCCGGATCGCCGATACCGGCGCCGACAACGGTCAGTCTGGGTGTTTTGGCGGGAAGGTTAGGGATCTTTCCACTTGTGGTGGGATGTGTATTTGTCAGATTGGACATAGTTGGAACACGGATGTTATGGATGGGACACGGATTTGATTTTCATGCGTAGAGTGAACGGAACACGGATTTTACGGATGGGACACGGATTTGATTTTCACACGTAGAGTGGACGGAACACGGATTTGATGTCTACTCTACGAGGGAAAAATCCGTGTCACATCCGTTAAATCCGTGTTCCATTTCATCAAAAAAATCTCAAATGGCAAAATCCTGTTGTAACGTTTCACTCACCGGTACTTCATGCAGCATTCCTGCTGCGACGGTATCAAACGTGTTGTCGTTGATCAGGATCAGGCTGCCGGTGGTGCGGTTGAGTTGGTAGGAATCGAATACCAGCGGTTTGGCAGTGCGCAGTCGGATGAATGCGATGTCGTTCAGTTTCAGTTGTTCGGCGGGTTCTTTTTCAAATGTATGTACGTCGACGCGGTGGTAAATTTCCTTGACAATGGCTTTGACTGTGGCTGCATTGTGGCGCAGCAACAAACGGTCGCCCGGGTACAAAGGGCGTTCGCTCATCCAGCAAATATCCAGGTCAAGGTCTTGTGTCACAGCGGGTTGCAAACCTTCCACTCGGATAATCGAATCCCCACGGGAAATATCGATGTCGTCTTCGAGGTGCAACACGACGGGCTGCGGCGCAAAAGCCTCGTCCACTTCCTGCTGGTGTACTTCGATGGCTTTGATCGTTGTTTCTATACCAGCGGGCAGCACCCGCACTTTGTCGCCTTTGCGGAAACTACCGCTGCGCATGGCGCCTGCATAACCGCGGTAGTCGTGTAGTTCTTCCGTACGGGGGCGAATCACATACTGCACCTGGAAACGGGTGGCTTCATCTTCCTGCACTTCCGCCAGTTCCACCGTTTCGAGGTGATCGAGCAGGGCTTTGCCAGTGTACCAGGGCATTTTTTCCGAAATAGTCACCACGTTATCGCCGGCCAGTGCGCTCATGGGGATAAACGTAACTTCCGGAATACCCAGTTGCTGGCTCAATTTCTGGTAATCGGCAGCAATACGGTAAAACACCTGTTCATCAAAATCCACCAGATCCATTTTATTCACCGCAGCCACTATGTGGGGAATGCCCATCAGAGAAGCGACCATGCTGTGGCGGTGCGTTTGTTCTACCACGCCCTGCCGGGCATCGATCAGGATGATCGCCAGGTCGGCATTGGAAGCGCCCGTTACCATATTTCGGGTGTACTGCACGTGGCCCGGCGCGTCGGCGATGATGAATTTGCGGCGCGGCGTATTGAAATATTTGTAGGCTACGTCTATCGTGATGCCTTGTTCCCGCTCGGCACGAAGGCCGTCGGTCAGCAGCGAAAGATCCAGTTCGCCGTCGGGTTTGTTGCGGCTCTGGCGCTCCAGCGTGTGCAGCACGTCGTGCGAAACGGCTTTGGAATCGAACAAAAGGCGGCCAATCAGGGTGCTTTTGCCGTCGTCGACGGAACCGGCGGTTATAAACTTGAGTATGTTCATGTTGCGGGAATGGATTTGTTGGGAAACCTGGAGCCTGGAGCCTGAAATTTTAAAACTGAAAAGTTTTAAAATTTCAGGCTCCAGGCTCCAGGTTTCCCAACAAATCCATTTACAATTTTGGATGGTGAATAATTTGAATGAACGATTGCTTGCGAAGCTGAGTGGATGGGAAAACTCATTCCTCATAACTCATCCCTCATCCCTCTAAAAGTATCCGTTTTTCTTCCGGTCTTCCATGGCTGCTTCCGACAGGCGGTCGTCGAGCCTGGTGGCGCCGCGTTCACTGATTTTCGTATCGATAATTTCCTGGATAATGTCGTCTACAGTGATGGCGGGGCTTTCCACGGCAGCGGTGCAGGTGGCATCGCCGACCGTGCGGAAGCGCACTTCACGATTCGTTCTCACATCTTCAGGATCGAGGTTGAGGTGTTCGGTAATCGCAAGTAACTGTCCGCCGGGAGTAATGACGCAGTCGCGGGAATGCGAGAAGTAGATGTTCGGCAGTTCAATTTTTTCGCGGCGGATGTAGTTCCACACGTCGAGTTCTGTCCAGTTGGAAATGGGGAAAATGCGCATGTTTTCCCCTTTGCGGATGCTTCCATTGTAGATGTCCCACAATTCCGGGCGTTGGCGTTTCGGGTCCCAGGCCCCGAATTCATCGCGAATGCTGAAAATCCGTTCTTTAGCGCGGGCTTTTTCCTCGTCGCGGCGGGCGCCACCAATGCAGGCGTCGAATTCAAACTCCTCGATGGTTTCGAGTAAAGTATTGGTTTGCAGGGCATTGCGGCTGGGGAATTTGCCGCTGCCGTCTTTCAAACCCTGGCGAAGAATGGTATCTTCCACTTTTCTGACAATCAGGCGCTCGCCCAGTTGTTTGGCCATACGGTCGCGGTATTCGATCACTTCCGGAAAATTGTGCCCGGTATCTACATGTACCAACGGAAAGGGAAATTTCCCGGGCCGAAAGGCTTTTTCTGCCAGTTTTACCAATGTTATCGAGTCTTTTCCACCGGAAAACAACAAGGCGGGCCGCTCAAATTGTCCGGCAACTTCCCGCAGAATATGTATGGCCTGCGCTTCCAGGTGGTCGAGATAATCGAATTTTTTTGACATTTACATGAGTATTTTGATGAACAAAATCATTGAGCAGGGATGAGGAATGAGGATTGAGGAATGACCGAGCGTGATGTCCGATATCACGCTCGGTCATTCCTCATCCCTCAGTCCTCATCCCTATATGTAGTCCGCACTCCTTCTTTGACGTATCCTCCCACCACCAGCGGCCGGCCCTGAAATCCTCTCCTTCGCGGATGGCGCGGGTGCAGGGCGCGCAACCGATGCTGACAAAACCTTTGTCGTGCAGGGGATTGTAGGGAATATTATGTGTTTTCACGTAATCGCGGACCTGCTGGAATGACCAGTCGAACAACGGGTGAAATTTGATCAGTTGATGTGCCGCATCCCATTCCAGGGAAGTCATATCCTGCCGGTTGGCCGATTGTTCGGCGCGGATGCCCGTTACCCAAAGTTCCTGGCCCTGCAATGCGCGGTTCAGCGGCTCTACTTTGCGGATAAAGCAGCATTCCTTGCGGTTGTCGACGGAGTCGTAAAAACTGTTGGGGCCTTTTTCGGCCAGCAGGCGCTCCAGCGCATCAGCCTGGGGAGCGTAGGTTTCAATCGGCTTTTTGTAGCGTTGAACGGTACGCGACCAGGTGTTGTAGGTCTCCTGAAAATTGCGGCCCGTATCGAGCGTGAATACCCGTATCGGCAGGTTATGGGTAAAAATCAGGTGGCTGATTACCTGGTCTTCGATACCGAAACTGGTAGAAAATACCGCCTTCCCGGGAAACCTGTCAGCCAGCAACACCAATGCATCGAGCGGATCGCTGCTGTGTTGCAACGCATTCGTTAATTCGGGCAAGAGGGTAACAGTTACGGCCATGGCGACTTGAATGAATAAAACGGAAAATAAAAAAGCCTTCCGGATGGATACCGAAGGGCTTTTTTGCTGAATGGGTACAGGTTGAATTTCATTTTCATGCTTTTATTCAACCATACCTGTATTCCAGCCGCTTCGGGAAACCGGGAGCAGACAGCAACAACAACAGGTATTGAATTGAGTCAGGTTGAAAAGCATGGCACAAAAGTATGTATGTTTAGTAGAGAATTGCAAATAAAATAAATGTTTTTTATTTTATTACAGATTGAACATGCTCAATAAACACATAAATACTGTGCCAAAAATCGAATTTAAACAAATTTTATAGGCATTTTTATTAAAAGCCGTAAGTTTTAAATGAAAATAATAGTCTACCAACAAAACATACTATTGAAAATAAAATCACACCTTTTTTGATTTCCTATGACCAGTTCAACCAAAAAGCCTGCACTTTTTTTATTCTTTCATCTGCCCGGGAGGAAAACCACCTGCGGCAACCGGAAAAAAGTAGCAATCTGGTGCACCAAATTGAAACTGCCGGAAACAACAGAATACTTGGGCAGGTATTTGCGGAAAGAATATTCAAATGCAATAAAAAAATATACACTCCTGGCGTTATTCGGCATTTTAATTCAGCCGCTACAGCCTGACCTTTGCAACCGGCAAAACAGCCTCATGCAGGACAGCCGGTCTCTTATGAACAGAACAAAAATCGCCGATATCTCGGTATACCACCCTGCGCGCATCGTGCCGAACACTGAATTGGAGTTGCGCCTGAACGCCAGGCGCAGGATTTTGCCAGAAGGCAGTCTGGAGCGGCTCTTCGGGATCCGCGAACGGCGTTTCGCAGCGGCCGATGAGCAGGTTTCCGACCTGGCTGCCAAAGCCGCACTACCGATCGTGCAGCGCATCGGCGCCGACCGGATCGAGTGCCTGATTTTTGCCGCCGCCTGCGCCGACCTTATCGAACCGGCCACCTGCAATATCGTGCAACACAAACTGGGCCTGCGCTGCCCGGCTATGGACATCAAAAATGCCTGCAACAGTTTCACCTCCGCACTGATGACGGCCGGCAGCCTGGTCGCGAGCGGCATGTACAAAAACGTACTGGTCGTAAACGGCGAAAAACTAAGCGATGCCATCCGTTTTGACATCGATACGGAAGAACAATTGCGGCGGCACCTGGCCGCTTACAGCCTCGGCGATGCAGGCGCTGCCGCCCTGGTAACCGCTTCTGATGATGACAGCGGCTTTCATTTTCAGCGGTTTATGACGCTGGGCGAGCACTGGGAACTGTGCACGATCAAAGGCGGCGGGTCCATGTTCCCCCACGATCCGGACCAGAATTACTTTGAAGGCCATACCGACGCTTTAAAAACAGTACTGGCCGACGCCGCAACTACATTTTTTCTGGAGTGCCTGCAGGAGGCCGGATGGCGCCTGTCCGATATTGCGCACGTGTTCACCCATCAGGTTTCGGCGGGCACTTTTCGCCTGATCGCAAACCGGACCGGGCTCGATTTTGACAGTTGCGAACAGGTTTTTGCACATTTCGGCAATACCGCGGCGGCATCCATTCCGCTCGCCATCCACCAGCGCCTGCAACGCGGCGCACTGCAAAAAGGAGATAAAGTGGTGTTGCTGGGGCTGGCTGCGGGCGTGAGTGTTTCGGTGCAGCTGATCGTGTGGTAGGATTGTGGTGTTTCGTGTTTCGTTCTTGGTGTTTGGTATGGTAACGAGTGGCCGTCTGACAAATAAGTAACTCCGAGTCGGCTGACATACTACCAGGCATTTTCGTGGAACGAGACCTGTAAGGTTTTTGAAAACCTTACAGGTCTGGAAACTTATAAATGCTTGATTATCAAGACCGATAACTGATAACCAATAACCGATAACTACTTATGTTCAACACGCCACTGCTATCCCTCTTAAAGTCCCGCGACCCGTCCACACCGGCGGTCGTTTACAAAGGCCAAACCCTCACGGTCGGCCAACTGCTGGCAGGCAGCGAACAATTGGCAGCAGGCATGTTGCAATTGGGCCTACAACCCAGGCACACCGCCGTGCTGGCCGCCATGCCCGATGCGGGCTTTATCCTGATTGTTTACGCTGCCATGATGTGCGGTATCCGCCTTGCAGTCATAGACCCGGAAATGGGCCGCGACAACTTCCGCGAAAAACTGCGGCAACTGAACCCCCAATGGGCGTTCGTGGATACGCGCCTGTTACTCTTGCAGGAACACCCCTTGCTGCGCTGGCTGTATTTTCATTTATCTAAAAAAGGCATGTATTTCCCCCGCACGCCCGGCCTGCGCATCATAGCCACCGGCCCCTGGATGCCTCTTTTTCAGAAAAAAACGTATTTGAAAAACCTGTACCGATCTGCAATACCGGAAGTGCACGCAGAGGCGCTCCCCGACACCAGCGAATTCCTGATCACCTATACGTCCGGCACCACCTCGATTCCCAAAGGCGTTGTACACAGCATCGGCGCCATCACGGCCAGCATCCTGCAAATCGCCGACCTGATCCGGGGCGGAAACAACCGCCGTATCGCCACTCACCTGCCTTATTTTGCACTGATCGGATTAAATGCGGGGGTGGAAGCGCATTTGTGGGAATACAAAAGCAGTGCTGCTTCTAAACTGCAATTTATTGAACAACAAGGTATTACCACGCTTTTCGCCCCGCCTTGCGATTACCTGCCGATGATGGAACTGTGCGAAAACGAAGGCCGTTTGCTGCCTGATTGCCTGCAACACCTGTTTTTCGGCTCCGCGCCGGTGTACCGTTCTTTTTTGGAACGGCTTATCCCTTTGCTGCCCGCTCATGTGCGCCTGAGTTGCCTCTACGGCATGACGGAAAACCTGGTGGTGGCAACCGTCGACGGGCGGGAAAAAGCGCAACTCCCCACCGAAACCGGCGATGTAGTCGGCAGGCCGGCGCCAGGCGTGGACATCCGGTTTGCACCCGATGGAGAAATTCTCCTTCGGTCCCCGCAGATGTACAGCCGCTACCTGCACCTGGATAGCCGCGACGACTGGCATGCTTCCGGCGATTTCGGCCACCTCGACTCGGAAGGACGGCTGGTGCTCACAGGTCGCAAAAAAGATATGATCATCCGGCGCAATTTTAACTTGTATCCCGGTTTGTACGAACCCACGATCAATCGGATTCCTGGCGTCACGGAATCGGCGTTTGTAGGCGTTTTTGACGAAAAAAAACAGGACGAAACGGTGCTGCTTTTTGTGGAAACCCATCGCCCCATTACGGAAGCGGCGCTGCGGCGCGCCCTGGCTTTCGGCCCCTATTCTATCGATCAGGAAGCCCTGCCCGATCGGATTATTTTTGGGACACTGCCCAGGAAAGGGCGGCAAAGCAAGGTGGACAAGAATGCTCTGAGGAATGAGGAATGAGGAATGAGGAATGAGGAATGAGGAATGAGGAATGAAAACCAATTCCAAGCATTTCCACTCTAAAACACAAAAAAACTAAAACACCAAAACACATAAAAACTAAAACACTCAAAACACTCAAAGCAGACTTCGGACTGATGACTAACGACTTCGAACTTCACATAACAGGCACAACCGGGTTTGTGGGCGCGGCACTGCTGCGGCACTTCGCAGCGGCGGGTTACAGGGTCAGCGGTTCGGGGCGCAGTGCGGCGCCAAAAGCGCTACTGGATATTGCCGCTTACCATCAGGCAGACATTAGCAGGCCGATAGCGCCAATGGAGGCCGATGTGGTCGTACATGCGGCTGCCCTGGCTTCCGATTCGGCCTCAGCCGCCGCGCTGCTGTTGGCGAATGTCACAGGCGTCCGGCATGTGTTTGAAGCAACTCAATCTTGTCCTTTGTTCATTTACATCTCTTCCTCATCGGTGTATGATAACCATCAAAGCGAGCACCGGGAAGAAGAACCTGTCGATGTGCAATTGCTCTCTGCTTATGGGCGCAGCAAACGGATGGCGGAAGACTGGTTGATCGCTCAGGACTGGAGCCGACGAACCCTGGTCGTTTTGCGCCCGCGAGCAGTGTATGGAAAGGGCGACAGGCAGTTGTTGCCCCGGCTGATGCGGCTGGTGCGCGGTGGGCGGATTTTTATTCCCGGAGATATGCGGGTACAAAGTTCGCTGACACATATCGGTAATTTGTGCGCAGCAGCAGAAGTATGTTTGCAGCATTTTACACAACACCCCGGTGGCATACACCTGTTTAATGTAGCGGATGCCGCACCCTATGACATGCGGGAAGCAGTAGACGCACTGCTTTCGGGCGTGTATGGCAGAAAACTGGCTTTTGTGGAACTGCCGTTGGCGCCGTTACGTGCTTTTGCAGGCATCATGGAGCAGTGGCGAATACCTACTTCATTTACGCCGCTGAGTCTGGCGTCTGTCTCTCAACACAATATACTTTACTTGGATAAAATCACACAAACGATTGGTTTCCAATCTCATCTGAACCTGTGGAACGACGTGGGGAATATAAGTACCTGGGCGAAACAGGTGGGAATAAAAGCATTGCGATCGGCTGATCCGTTGCTTCCATGGAGATGAGATTTTATGGAAACTGATTCGATTTTTCCCGATGTAACTTAATAGCACACGGATTTGACGGATGAGACACGGATTTTAAAATGGTCTTTTTTAAAAAATCCGTGTCTCATCCGTCAAATCCGTGTGCTAAAAAATCCTGCCTATCTTAAATCGAAAAATCAATCGCTTCCTCGATCATTTCCTGAATATCCTCCAATGTCTTGGATTCCAGCACTTCCAAAGTTGCATCCCGCACCTGAATAAATACGGCGTTGATGGGACAAACCTCTTCCGTACAATCCGCACATTTTTGATAAAAATAAAGGCTGACACAGGGCAGGAGTGCAATGGGTCCGTCAACGATGCGAATAATCGTAGCCAGGCTCGTTTTATTCGGCGCATCTTTTAAAAAGTAACCGCCTCCCCTACCCTTTTTGCTTTCCAGGATATGGGCGTTTTTCAGTTCCAGCAGGATATTTTCCAAAAACTTGACGGGGATCTTTTTTTGCTCGGCAATATCGGTAATCAGCACAGGCCCCTGGTCCCGGCGGGCTGCCAGGTAACTCAAAGCCTTCATGGCGTACTGTGTTTTTTTGGATAACATGATCTCGTTTTTTTTACCACATAGGCACATTAGGTTTACCACATAGATCACATAGAAAACCGCGATATACGCTATGTGATCTATGTGGCAAACCTAATGTGCCTATGTGGTAAAAACCTGATGACGCCCGCAAAGATAAACCGAATTTATTATTAACAACAAAAGTCTATAAAATCTGTAGAGATTTCGTATATTTGCGGCGAACATTCAAACATTTCCACACATATGAGCTTACGTTTAGGAGATCTCGCCCCCAATTTCCAGGTTCAAACCACTTCTGGCGACATAGATTTTTACGAATTTCTCGGCGACAGTTGGGGTATCCTCTTTTCACACCCTGCCGACTATACACCCGTTTGCACTACCGAACTGGGCAAAACAGCCGTATTGCAGGATGAATTTGCCAAACGCAACACCAAAGTGATCGCCGTCAGCGTCGACCCGCTCGACAGCCACTTCGGCTGGGTAAAAGATATCAACGAAACCCAGCACGTAACGGTCGGCTTCCCGATCATCGCCGACCCGGACCGTGTGGTGGCCACTTTGTACGACATGATTCACCCGAATGCTTCGGAAAAAACAACCGTTCGTTCGCTGTTCATCATCGGGCCGGACAAAAAAGTCAAACTGATCATTACCTACCCCGCTTCTACCGGCCGCAATTTTAATGAAGTACTGCGCGTACTCGAATCCCTGCAACTCACCGCACAATACAGCGTAGCCACTCCTGCCGACTGGCAACACGGCGAAGATGTGATCGTGGTGCCTGCAGTGTCGACCGAAGATGCGATCAAAAAATTCCCGAAAGGGTTGAATGTGATCAAACCGTACCTGCGGTATACGCCACAACCCAATTTAGAGAAGTGAGAAGTGAGAGGTGAGAGGGTGAGAGCCGACTTAGATTACACCTGACTACGTTGGGCATCATCAAGAATGCCATGGGTATGAGGTGTAAT
>JADLCC010000288.1 GCA_020847425.1 Saprospiraceae bacterium | reverse complement strand
TACGCCACGCTGCTCGTTTCCCTGTTCTGGTTATTGAAAAAAACAAATTGGCCACGCCCTGGCGGGGCATACGTGCTGCGTGGCCTTCAATGGCTCAGCCCGTTTATCCTGTTCTGGAAATTTTTATTTACGCCCTTTCTGCCCGGTCAGCAAGTGAAAAAGGAACCGGATAAAGCGGCTGCGCCATCGGCATCTAATACGGCCTCCGTATTTAGCGGCGGCAAACACCGGGATATTGAGTTGTTGAAAAGTATTGTAAAATTCAGCGATGTCACGGTCAAACAGGTCATGCAGCCCCGCTCCAGGATAGTGGCCGTTGATTTTCGGACCCGCTTCGGCGATTTGTTGCATATCGTCCGGGAGGCCGGTTTTTCACGGCTGCCGGTGTACGACGAAGACCTGGACAACGTTACGGGTGTCCTGTACGTTAAGGACCTGGTATCCCATTTGGACAAGCCGGCGGACTTCGAATGGCAATCGCTGATTCGCACCAATATACTCCTGGTACCGGAGGCCAAACGGGTGAGTGAACTACTTCAGGAGTTCAAACGAAACCGTCGCCATTTGGCTATCGTGGTGGACGAATACGGCGGCAGTGCAGGCATTGTCACCATGGAAGATATCCTGGAGGAAATCACCGGAGAAATTCGCGACGAATTCGATGAAGAAAGTGAAATACATTATCGTAAATTGGATGATTACAACTACCTCTTCGAAGGTCAAACCCAGATCAACGACGTCTGCCGGATCGCCGGCCTTGCTCCCGGAACCTTCGACGAAGCCCGCGGGGCAGCCGATACCCTGGCCGGTCTTGCCCTGGAACTCAAAGGCGATATACCCAAGCCGGGCGCCGAACTTGCCTGGAACGGCTACCTGCTCACCATCGTTGCTGCGGATAACCGGCGCATAGAGCAATTGAAACTGACCATCATCTGACCTATTCAATCTTATGGCTATACTCGATCGCTACTTAATCCGTAAATATTTGTCTACCTTTTTCTTTTCGCTGTTGATTTTTACGCTGATTTCGATGGCGATAGATTTCAGTGACAAGGTGAAAAGTTTTATTGAAAAGCCTTGCACGTTCAAAGAAATCATGGTGGACTATTACATCGGTTTCGTGCTCAATATGGCCGGGCTGTTGATGCCGTTGTATGCCCTGATTGCGGTCGTTTTTTTTACATCCCGCATGGCGTTCAATTCGGAGATATTATCCATTCTGAATGCAGGGGTCAGTTTCGGACGCTTGGTGCGCCCTTACCTGCTGGCCGGTGGCGCGGTAGCGTTGCTGCACCTGTCGCTCAACCATTATCTGATTCCGTTGGCCAATAAATCGCGCCTCAAATTCGAGCGCGCTTACGTGTGGACCGAGCAGGAAAAAGGCAAAAAATCCAACGTACACTTTCTGGTGGCCTCTGATACCAAGGTATATATTCAGGGATACGACAAAAACAGGCAAACCGCCACGGGGCTGCGGCTGGAAAAATTTCAGGGCAACCGGCTCATCAGCATCCTCGATGCCCAGAATGCCTCCTGGAAAGGCGACACGATCAAACGTTGGGAACTGACCAACTATTCCATCCGCAGTTTCGACGGCCTGCGGGAAAAATACCAGCGGTACAATACGCCGTTGGATACCGCGATCAACCTCGTGCCCCAGGACTTTATCTGGTACCACAACCAAAATGAAGACATGACTACCGGCGAACTGCGCGGCGCTATCGACCGCGACCGGAGCCGCGGCCTGCTCACGTCCAGAAACTACGAAATTGAATTTCACCGCCGCACCGCGGATGCCTTTACCAGTTTGATTCTGACGCTCATGGGCCTTGCCGTGGCCGGGCGAAAAGTGCGCGGCGGCATGGGCCTGCACCTCGCTATCGCCATCGGGGTGGGCGCCATCTATATTTTGTTGTCCAAATTCGCCGTATCATTTGCCGCCAGCGGTTCCGTGCCGGTAGCGTTGGGCATGTGGATACCCAATATCATTTTTACCGTGGTGGCACTGTGGCTGGCGGGAAAGGCGCAGAAGTAGATCGAATCATAATTTCAAAGTCCCGCCACACGTTCCAATCTTTCGCATAAAGAAAGTTCAATCGGGCAATAGTCTGTTCCGTGAGTTTCAGGTCGTGCAAGCCGGCAAGGGGAGAAAATACGCCTGGTTTCAACTTCGGCAGGGTATTATTTTGGGCATCCGATGCGTAGCCGACCCACGTTTTTTGGGCGATTAATACCGGCCACCAGTTTTTCAAAAACGTAGTTCTTTTTCGGGAAAAAAGCAACCAAAACGGCGCCGTGGCAAGCAATGCCAGGCACAATCCGGCATCGAACACCCGCTTGTTCCGGCGTTGCCCGGGCTGGGCGATGTTGTAGCGGATGTCGATGGTGTACAGTTCCCCCGGCTCGTTTTTGCTGCTGCTACCGATGATGCTCAGGCTTTCTTCCGGCACTATTTTATACGAAATAGAAGGCCCCAGACGCGTCATCCAGGTGAGGATGTCCTGGGCGCGGATGTCTTTGGAGCAAAAAATGAGTTCCTCCACCCGGAATATGCGCACGATTTCGTCGAGGGGCGCTTCCCCCAGCCCGCCGAG
>JADLCC010000287.1 GCA_020847425.1 Saprospiraceae bacterium | reverse complement strand
TACAGCGTACAAAATGATCGCTGCCGACGCCAACCGTTCGGGTTCGATCACAACGTTCGACATCGTGGAGTTCCGCAAAATGATCCTGGGTATCTACGACGAACTGCCGAACAACACTTCATGGAGGTTTGTAGACAAGGACTATGTGTTCCCGAACCCTGCCAATCCGTTCCAAACGCTGTTCCCGGAGAATATCTCCACAGAGGATGTACAGGGAGATCACCTGTCTGACGACTTCGTAGGGGTGAAAATCGGTGACGTAAACAACACGGTCATCGCCAACAGCCTGCAATCTGCCGACGATCGTACTTCGGCCACGCTGCTGTTCGACATGGAAGACCGCACGGTGAAAGTCGGCGAAGTATTCACAGTGGACTTTAAAGGCGCAGAGCGCGTACAGGGCTATCAGTTTACGATGAACCTGAACGGCCTGAGTGTGCTGGACATAGCAGGATCGGGCGAGATCAAAGCCGGCAACTTCGGTGTGTTCGATGACGCTGTTACCACTTCGGTAGACGGCACGGACAATGAATTCTCGATAACGTTCCGCGCTACCAAAGCAGGTCAGTTGAGCCGAATGCTGAGCATGTCCAGCCGTATTACGAAAGCGGAAGCGTACAGCCTGACGAATAACCGCTTAGACGTAGCGTTCCGTTTCAACAAAGGCGGCGCGAGCACGATCAACAGCGTAGGCTTCGAACTGTATCAGAACCAGCCGAATCCGTTTGTGAACAAAACATTCATCGGTTTCCACTTGCCGGAAGCAACGCAGGCTCGCCTGACAGTCTTCGACGAAACGGGCCGCATCGTGTTCACACAACAGGGCGACTTTGCGAAAGGTTACAACGTGTTTGCGATTGATCGTCAATTGATTACAACAACTGGTGTATTGTACTACTCCGTAGAAACGGTGCAGGACAAGGCTACCAGGAAGATGATTCAATCGAAGTAAGGTTTATTTTAGTTACCCTCCATCATAAGAGCGATGCGCGGCCTGGGAATACGATTCCGGGTCGCGCATTTTTTTTGGGGTGAATGGGAATTACTTCAAATAAAAAAAGAGACCATCTGCGTTCGCCGGTAGCGAATACAGATGGTCTCTTTCAATTGTAGTGGCTGTTTTAAGGATGATGCGCCCAGAATCTTCTGAAAATCATCTTCTCAACTTGCTCATGTGCATTTTGAAATGCTACATTTTACACCATTGCCGCCAGTTGCGCCAAACGTGCGGAATAACCCGCTTCGTTGTCGTACCAGCCCACAATGCGGCAGGTATTGCCATTCACCTGAGTCAGCGGAGCATCGAATACACAGGAGTGTGTATTGCGCACGATATCGCTGGAAACGATTTCGTCTGTGTTGTACTCCAGAATACCTTTCAGGTTGCTTTCCGCAGCGGCCTTGAATGCTGCGTTGATTTCTTCAACAGTAGCGGTTTTTTTGATCATTGCAACTACATCGGTTACGGAACCGGTTGCAACCGGAACACGCAGGGAGTGCGCAGCGATTTTACCTTTCAGGTGCGGTGCTACCAGAATAACGGCCTTTGCAGCGCCTGTGCTGGTAGGGACGATGTTTTGTGCAGCAGCACGAGCGCGACGCAGGTCTTTGTGTGGACCGTCTTGCAGATTCTGGTCGGCGGTATAGGCATGGATCGTATTCATAAAGAACTGCTCGACGCCAAACGCTTTGTCCAGCGTAAGAATCATTGGAACGAGGCAGTTGGTAGTGCAGGATGCGTTGGACAGGATCAGGTCGGTGTCTTTGATCTGATCTTCGTTGGCGCCGATCACGAAAGTAGGCACATCGTCCGCTTTGGGTGGGGCAGAAAGTACGACGCGTTTAGCGCCTGCCTGCAGGTGAAGGCCTGCCTTTTCTTTATCTAGGAAAATGCCGGTGCATTCGATCACTACATCTACACCCATTGCTGCCCATGGCAATTCTGCCGGGTTTTTTACTGCAAGACCGGCAATTTTGTTGCCGTTGACGGTAATGCTGGTTTCGTCGGAAGAAATGGTTCCTTCGAAGCGGCCATGCATTGTATCGTATTTCAGCAGGTGAGCGAGGGTGTGGTTGTCAGTAAGGTCGTTGATAGCGACTACCTCGACATTGGGGTTTTTGACGAGGTTGCGAAAAGTGAGGCGACCGATTCGGCCAAAGCCGTTGATGGCAATACGTTTTTTAGCCATTGTTATCTTGAGTATTTTGTTTACAATATGTTCGTTGCGGCGCAAAAGTAAGGTTTTGCAACTACTTTAATGCGTGAATGCTAAGATTTAATGAGGGATGAGTTATAGGTTATGAGTTATGAGTTTTTGGTGGTAACGCCTGATCACTCTATAATGATCACCAGACGTTACCACCAAAAACTCATAACTCATAACTCATAACCCATTCCTCATCCCTATTTCCTCAGCACCACTTCCATCCGTACAGGCTGGTGATCAGAAAACTGAAACCCCTGATCGATGCCCCGAACTTTTTTTACCTGCACATTGGGTGATACCAGGAAGTAGTCGATCAAAGTCTCGAAGGTTTCTCCTTTTTTGTACGGATTCCGGCATTTCCGGTTGCTGGGTACGGTTGGGTCATAGGCGTACACCCAGTTTTCAGGGAAAAAGTCATCCGGTATATTGCCCTGCTGATAACCTTTTGATAAGTCCGGGGTGAACTGATCGAAACGGAAATGCGGGGGACACTGGTTCCAGTCGCCACCCAAAACCACGTAGTTGCCTTTTTGGTATTCCGCTACTGCCAAATCCCGCAAATAAGGCAACTGGATTGCCTTTATTTTATCGCCCGGATCGTAAGCCGCATTGTGTAAGTTAATGACAACCAGGTCTTTACCGGTAGCCGTTTTGAAACGGTGTAAAGCCGCACAACGATCGAGTTGGAAAATCCGGTCGGGCATCGGGTATTTTCCCGGCAACTGGTGGCGCAACACTTCGGAAGGCTGGTAACGGGAAAAACTACCCAGCCCCGACCGCACTTTACCATAAGCATTCCAGGGCTCCAGCAAGGGAATGGGAACACGGTCGCAATGGTAATTCTCTGCATAAGTGGCCGAAAAACCCGGCAAAACCTGGCAATAAGCATCGTATTGGCGGATATTGTAACTCCGGTCGGAGGCTTCATCCACTTCCTGCAATAATATGAAGTCGGTCGGGGCGTTCTTCAGGAGATCCAGTGCGCCCTGAATGTTTTTTTCCACCAATGGTTTTGGACAGCGTACCATACTGCTGCCGGAATACCACATGCCCTGGTCATCAAAAAAGAAGTCGGATTCGGCCCCAAGTCCGCCAAAACCAACATTCCAGATCAGGAAGGTTAGCGTGCTGTCGGGTACCGGCGACTGGCTGGACACCTGGGTAGGGGAGAGGCTTGTCGCGCCTTCCGCAGGATCCCAGTCGTTGAAATAGCCGTGCGCGAAAATTCCGATGAAATACAAGGCCAGGAGGCTGATTAAGGCGCCAGACAGGCGGCGGAAAAGTCGATTGTTGAACATTTACGTGAATCGTGAGTGGTGAGTCGTGAGTGGTGGGAATGGGGAAGCCAGGCAGATTTATGCCACAAAATATAAGTCATTCCTAATTTTTGTGCGAAAAGACTGCGAAGCAGTCTTACGCACAAAACTACGGATGACTCATGCGAATCAGGAGTTAAAACTGATCTAAATCGCTATGAATTTGTTGAATTTGCCCCAACCCGGGTGTCATCCTGAGCGTAGCGAAGGATCTGGCCGGGCGGGAAAAGCACAACCTGCACTTTTGCTCGGGCAGATCCTTCGCTACGCTCAGGATGACACCCGGGTTGGGGCAGTTTTAGCCATGTTTTGGCGATCTAGATCAGTTTTAACCCCTGATTCGCATGACTCATGTTTATTTTTATTTACATTCTGTAGCCCAGCGACCCCGAACAATAAGCAGCATCACCGCTGCAAAGCAATTTTTACAAACTTGCTTTGACCCCCGGCCCTGACCCGCAACGTGTACATGGCAGCCGGTAAATAACGCACATCAAAGTTGTGCTGCAGGGAACCCGTGCTGAAATCCGCCGCCTCCAGGATCAGTTGTTGCCCCAGTGTATTGAACAAAACAAATTCAACCCGGTCTTGTGGCAATCCGCTCATTGTTATGGTAAACTGCCCGGTGTTCGGATTGGGGAAAAGGCGGAAGTTGTTCCAGTTCGACAAATCAGATATTCCGGTGATGGAAAGGAATTGCGTCAGTGCAAAAGTATCCGATCCGCAGTCGTTGTACGCAATCAAAACAATGGTGTAAGTGCCCGATTGCAGGTACATATGATCCGGAGATGCCAGGGTACTGGTGTCGCCGTCGCCCAAATCCCAGAAATAGGCATCCGCCTCTGTGGACAGATTGGTCAACACAACCTCGTTGCCATTGGTTGAAACTTCAAAAAGTGAAGTGGGTGCGCTGCCTATTACAACTGCTTGTTCCACCATAGTTGTGTTGTCGCCATAAATATTGCCACTGGTCAGATTGACGTTGTAACTGCCTGGTTGTGAATACGTAACGACCGGATTTTGTTCGATAGATGTGGCCGGATCTCCTCCCGGGAATTCCCAGAACCAGTTGTCCGGTTCGCCGATAGACAAATCATTGTATTGTACTACTGCAGGCGCACAGAAAGAAGAAAGATCGCCCGTTGAAAATGCAGGCAAAGGTGCGTCCCCCGCAATCACCACCATCGTGGAAAAAGTATCGAGGCCGCAAGTATTCGCCGCAATCAGGGTAACCAGATAAGATCCAACACCGTTGTAATGGTGTATCGGCGCCGCCAGGGTACTCGTATCCATTGTGCCGGAAACCGGATCCCCAAAATTCCAGAAATACGAGTCTGCGCCCACGGATGTATTTTCTGCGATGAACGATAGTCCTGCTATCGTTCCGGAAAATCCTGCTTCCGGCGGACCGGAAATGGTCACAGTGCCTGTTGTCGTATCGCTCCCCGTGGCATTCACTGCAGTAAGCGTGAAGGAATAAACACCAGGTTCGCTCCAGGAGACAAGTGGAGCGCTTGCCGTAGAAGTAGCCGGCTGCCCGCCCTCAAACGTCCATACCACCGAAGTGGCATTTGCACTGGAAGCATCCTGAAACTGTATGGGATCGAGCAGGCATGCGTTGTCCGCGCCTGCGCTGTACTGCGCTGTAGGCGGCGTAGCGATGGTGATGATCTGGCTGAAACTGGCCGCGCCACAATTGTTGGTCACCGTGAGGGTCACCGTATAATTACCGTCTTGCGCATAATGGTGTGTCGGGTTTGCCTCGGTACTGTTATTGCTGCCGCTTCCCGTGTCGCCGAAGTCCCAGAAATAAGCCAGGCTATTTTGCGAACTATTTGAAAATGTGGCAGTTGCGCCATTTGTACTGACCGAAAAGTTTACGGTTGGCAAAGAGAGCACCTCAATGACATTGCTCTGGCTGATTACATCGCTTCCGACGCTGTTACCCGCAGTCAGGGAAACCGTATATGAACCAGCTGAGGGGTACACCACCACCGGATTGGCTTCCGTGGAGGAGGAAGGGACGCCGCCGGGGAATTGCCACTGGAATGTCGTCGCATTGCTGCTCGATTGATTGCTGAACTGTACGGTCAGCGGGCTGCAACCAAGGGTCGGTATGGCAATGAAACCCGCCAAGGGAGCGCTTATCACAACAATCGTCTGCGTGCTGATATGCGAACCACAAATATTGAAGGCGGTTAAAGTAACGGTATAAACACCGTCGGCAGCATAAAGGTGCACCGGACTTGTTGCCGTGCTGGTATTGCTGCCATCACCAAAATTCCAGAGGTAACTGGTCGCATCAACGGAAGTATTGGTAAAGGAAGCAGACAGGCTTGCCGAACTGCTCTGGAATGAAGCAGTTGGCTTGTCATTTACGGTAATTATGTTTTCCTGTACAATAGTATCGGCGCCGGCAGCATTTCCGGCAATAAATGTCACAGGGTACACCCCAGGTGTTGCGTACACGACAACCGGATTGGAAATGGTCGAAGTAGCAGGGTTGCCGCCGGGGAATGCCCATTGGAACGAAGTGGCATTGCTACTCGACTGATTGATAAACTGGACGCTGAGGGGCGCACAACCATTTGTCGGGACGGCTACAAAAGCAGCGGTGGGTACAGTAACAATGTTTACGTTTTGTGTACTGGTACTCGAACCGCAGGCATTGGTTGCCGTCAGGGTAACGGTATAAACGCCGTCGGCAGCATAAAGGTGCACCGGATTTGTTTCCGTGCTGGTATTGCTGCCGTCGCCAAAATCCCAGAGGTAACTGGTCGCATCGACGGACGTATTGGTAAACGTAGCCGTAAGTCCAGCTGTACTGCTGTTGAATGCAGTAGCCGGCGCACCATTTACCGTAATATAACTTTGTTCCGTCAGCGTATTTGTGCCCGCAGAGTTCTCTACCGTCAGGCTGACCGCATAGGTTCCGGGAACTGTGTACACCACGGTTGGGTTCGGATCGCTTGAAGTGCCGGGGTTACCACCCGGGAAAAGCCATTCAAAGGCATCGGCGTTTTCACTCGATTGGTTGCTGAAGGTGACCGTTAGAGGGCCGCAACCACTGGTCACATTTGAAGTAAAAGCAGGTTCCGGTATCTGTTCCAACTGTATGGGGCGTGTAAATGTTTTGGAACCACAAATGTTTGATACCGTGAGTGTTACCGTACGCGTACCTCCTGATGTAAAGCTGTGGTTCGGGTTGACCTCCGTGCTGAAATTGCCATCCCCAAAATCCCAGGTATAGCTGGTGGCATTGGTGGAAGTGTTGGTGAACTGGACGTTTAATTCGTCGATCACCCAGGTAAAACCGGCTGTAGGCAAGGGCTGTACGACAATCAATTCCTCTTTCAGTAAGGTGTTGCTACCCGAACTATTCGTCACCGTAAGGCTCACATCAAATGTGCCGGCCGTAAAATAAGTCACCGTAGGACTGGCTGCCGTAGATGTCGCCGGCGTGCCGCCGGGGAATTGCCAGGCGTAGTTGGTGATGCCACTGCCGACTGACTGATTGGTAAACTGTACGTTCATCGGAACACAACCGGTCTGCGGAGAGGCTACAAAACCGGCAGTTGGCGCCGTTTTTACAACAAGAGACTTGCTGCTCGTGCCACAATTATTAGTGGCTGTAAGGGTTACAGTGTAGGTTCCACTGTTTGGGTAAGTAAACTGCGGGTTTACATCGGTGGAAGTAAAGCCGTTGCCAAAATTCCATAAGTAACTATTGGCATTGGTAGAAGTATTGGTGCAGATAAGGGTATTGCCATTGATTTCAAAGGTGAAATTGGCGGTCGGTTTTGGCGAAATAAGTACTTGTTTGGTGATGGATGACGGCCCACCAGGCCCCGTTACTGTGAGGGTTACATTATAGGTTCCAGCGTTGTTCCAGGTGACAATCGGATTTTGCTGGGTAGAACTGGCCGGCGCCCCGCTGGCAAATGTCCAGCTGCGTCCGGTAACATTTCCGGTAGACAAATCGGTAAACTGGATAGCCTGGTTCTGGCATGCAGGGTTGGGCAACCAGTTGAAATCGGCAACAAGCGGATCGCCGCCGCCGGAACAGGGCGTCAAACACCCGTCGCCGATCAGAAAACTGGTAAAACTATTGACACTGTTGCGCGATGTATTGCTCCAGGTGGTGGTGGTTGAAACAAAAGGACACATGATGAAGTTCGGCGGACAACTGCTGCCGGTCTCCGGATCGTGGTTGCAATCGAAATTGTGCCCGATTTCATGGGAGGTCATACAACGCAATTGTTGTGCGCTGGACGTATAATCCTGCAAACAGTGGTATTGGAAAAAACTGCAAACGGCGCCGACGTAAGCAACTCCTACGGTACTTTCATCAAAATTGCGGTTGGTCCACAATTCGCCTAAATCGAATGCTACGCCGAAACCTCCTCCATTCCCCCAATTCCTGAAACTGACCAGCAAACTGTTGGGATCTGTGGTAGATGACCATGGATCAGTCCCCGTAATCACCAGTTGTGTGACTATATTGAACTGAATATCATTGTTGAATTCGCCGGTATAGTCGCCTTGAACATTGTTGATCACCCCGATGTTGTGGTTTTGCACATTGGTCACCGAGGACATGTATTTGGTGTGCATCGACTTGTCGGAGGCGATGGCCAGGTCGAGTTCATAGCAGGCCGAAATGGTTTCAGGCGTACTCCCCGGGCTTTCTTCACGCTGGAAATGCTGTTTTTTTTCTTTCATTTCCACTACTGCACAGGTTGCGTCCGCGTTGGGGATCACATCGCTGTTTTCGTAAACCACGAATAAATCCGGGGCTGCATCGGGCTCATGGTACCACAGCGGTTCGATGTAATAGGTTTCCTGACCTTCTGTAATATAGCCATAGATAAAATTCTCCGTCAGGGTAAGCCGCACTCGTCCGCCGCCGTTCGTTTCATAGCCTTTAAAAGCAATATCGGGCAGATTCCGGAATGTTTGTTTCCCTTCCGGGGAAATCACCTGGAGTGTGTAATCGGGTGAAATAATCCGGCTGGGGCGCAGGTCGAGCCGCCAGTTGTGGCCTTCAAATCGAATTTCCGGCGCCGACTGGTTTTTTACAGCAGCCGACAAAGCGGGCGCATCCAGTTGGTAGACCTTCCATTGTTTGAAGGCCCTGCCAAGTACTTCGGAATTTGAATACGCGTTATGAGGTGCTGATAAAATGGTTTGAGCGGTAGTCAGGGTAGGGAAAAACAGTAAGAGCAAGGCGCTAAATGCCATGCCTCGGAAGCCGATGGTCATGTGTTGCTTGAATAAAAGTTTGTTTAAAATAACGTTCCACAAATCGGCAATTTCGGACGGGCGAAATTAGAGCTAATAGGCGCTCGAATAATGTCGAAATAAGACAAAACCATGAGTGACCTCGAATTTGACTGCTTCGCAGTCTTTCCGCGTCAAATTCGGGATCACTCATGCTATCTTTGCGCACATCTTTTTCAACTAAAAATGAAGTATATGAATTTTCCAAAATGCTCCACATTGTTTGCAGTACTGCTCTTGCTGCTGGCAACCCAACAGGGGTTTGCGCAGCGCAATCCTGATAAAAAAGCGGCAGAAGAAGCGGCGGAAAGAGCCGAACGCGTGTCGTTTAAAGAAAAGTTGTGGTATGGCGGCAGCCTGAGTCTGGGCTTCGGCTCCTTCAACGGCCAAAGCAGTTTCGGATTCGGTCTGGCGCCGATGGTGGGATACAAGTTCTGGGGGCCGTTTTCGGCAGGACCGAGGGTTTCGTTTTTATTGAGCTCGCAGAAATACCCTGGATTCAAAACGGTGAACTTGTTTAACACAGAACTGGGGCTTTTCCTGCGCGCCAAAGTATTTCGAGGCTTTTTCCTGCAAGGTGAAGTTTCCAATGAGTGGGCGCAGGAACCATATGATTTTGACCCGGTTGATAAAACGATCATAAAACGCAAATTCACCCGTGGCAATCAGTATATCGGCGCCGGGTACAATTTTGGTGGAGGTCCGGGCACCGGCGGTTCCGAAATCAGCATTTTATACAACCTCGCCATAGCGAACGATATTAATGCCTACGAACAACCCTGGGATTACCGTTTTGGGTTCACTTATAATTTTTAGTTATTGGTTATTCGTTATTCGTGTGGTAACGCTTGGTCCAAGCAATTGATGAAGCCGAGCGTTACCATACGAATAACGAATAACTAATAACCAAAACTCACAGGCTCATCTGCTCCACAAACTTCATCTGCCAGTCTTCCACCTTTTTCGTGCGTTTCCAGCCTTCAGCGGCGCAGAGGTCGGCGATTTCTTTGGTGGTAGCGGCGAGTTGGGTGCCGGGGTATTTTTGGGCGATGTAGGCCCATACTTTTTTATATTCTTCCCTAATGGCCTGGCTTTCGTAGTCGAACGTGGGTGTGTTGTCGGAGCCGTTGACCATGATCAGGCGCATCCAGCGTTCGGATTCCTTGGTTTCTTCATACCGCACGAAATAGGGATTATCCAGGTTGAATTTTTCCCAGATGGCGGCCCGATCGGCAATTTGTTCCAGCGGAACAACAATACCGCCATCGCTGTACAAAGTCATATTATTTTCTGCGGTTTCCTGCTTCAGGTATTCCTGCATGGACGCGGATACCCTGGAACTAAAGAATGACTGCAACAGATCCCAGTCGACCACCGGGAAAACCATACCCTCGCCGGTAGCGAGTTTAAACCCGTTTTCTGCCAGTGATTTGGTGGTAGGGTAGCGGTTCATATCGAATTTATCTTCAAAAATATCACGGTAATCCTGTTCTTTCCATTCCATTTTTTCGGTAATGGTGTAAAATTCGCCTTCCCTTTCCATGCGGAAGAGGAATTGTTCGAGCAGCACCAACGCGGCATCGCCCAGCGAACCGTTTGCCGCACTTAAATTGGCTTTTACATAGTCCCAGGCCTTTTTACCACTTTCTAACTTCTTGGCATCCAATGTTTTAAGGAACATGGTAAACTGCGAGAGTTTGCCCAGATCAGGGCTGTTTGCCCTCGAACCCGCGTATACGCGCAGCAGTGCGCCGCCATACGCCCAGCCATTGTGCTGCTCGGGTGTGGTGGAAGTAACTTTGAAATAAGGCTCCAGGTAAGTGATGCCTCTCAGTTGCGCTTCTTCTTTATTGGCTGACACATCGCCGTTGCCTTCCACGAAGTCGCTTTCCGCAAACTGGGCAATAACTTTCCCGTTTTTGTTGGGCTGGTCGCGCAGGTTCAGTTTGTCGACGGTAGTTAAATAAAGATATAATTCAGGTTTAGTTTTGGCGTCAACAGTTGTGGGCGACAGTGCAGTGGTGGCGGCAGTTTGTTTGGAATCTTGCTTGCAGGCACTCAGCAGGGCCATCATGGCCACTGCGATGGGCGCTAATAATGATAGTGATCTCATTGTTCTGGTTATGAATGCATTAGGTGAATAATCTGGTAGCGAAGGTAAAAAAGGAATGGGCATAAACCTGCTATTTTATGGAGTTAAAACCCTATGCCATCCTTATTCCAAATCGAAGCAGGTTAGCAAAGGGGCAGCGCCCCGTAAGATTTGTAGCGATTCTCAAACAGAATTGTTGGAGGTGCAGCGCACGTAAGATTATGTTGCGGTGCGCTGCACCTCCATCAATATCCCGGCATTTGATGCTACAAATCTTACGGGGCGCTGCCCCTATATTAACCATCTGCTCAGAACCAATAAAACATAAAAAAATCCCGAATTTTTCTGGATTGAAAAATTCGGGATTCGTCATATTGAAACCTGCATTCGGTTATATCCATGCATACACGCTGCCCGGCATCAACGTCAGCAGCGCAATCAGCAGCATGCCCGCCAAAACCACCCAGCGAACGCCGGCAGGAATAGTCGTTTCATTGGCGTTTTCTTCGCGGCTGAAATACATGGCTATGATGATTTTGAAATAGTAGTAAATGGAAATGGCGGAGTTGATCACTGCCAATACGATCAGCCATGGCGCTTTGGCAAAGGCTGCTGAAAACAGGAAGTATTTGCCGAAAAAACCGGCTGTCGGCGGAATACCGGCCAGCGACAACATCGCAATAGCCAGTACAGCGGCAAGCAGAGGCTGTTTTTTGCTCAGCCCGTTAAATGCTGCAAAAGAACCGTCGCCGTTCTGTTCCGCTACCACCATGTAGCAGCCGAAAGCGCAAATCGTTGCCAGCGAATAGGTCAGGGTATAAAACAGGAGCGCGCCATCGCTTCCGGGTGTTCCGATAGCCAGTATGGCCAGCAGCAAATAGCCCGCGTGCGAAATGGACGAATAGGCCATCATGCGCTTGAAATTGGTCTGGAAAATAGCCGTCATGTTCGCCACCGTCATCGTCAGTGCCGCAATAACCGTGATTGGAATACTCCAGAAATCCATAGCCGGGGCAAATGCCATCGAGAACAAGCGGTAAAACGCAGCAATACCGGCGGTTTTGACGACGGTCGCCATAAAGGTTGTCACCAGGTTGGGACTGCCTTCGTACACATCCGGCGCCCAGAAATGGAAAGGAACGGCGGAAATTTTAAAACTCAGTCCGACGATAATCAGCACAATACCAACATGTAACATGCCCGTAGCGCCCTTGCCGGATGCGATGGATTCATTCACCACAGCCAGGTCGAAACTCGCAGTGGCGCCGTACACCAGGGTCATGCCGAACAACAGAATACCGGTTGCAAAAGCGCCCATCAGGAAATACTTCAGCGCTGCTTCATTGCCCGAAAGTTCGTCGCGGCGGCTCCCTGCCAGCACGTACAAGGGAATCGACAGGATTTCAATCCCAAGGAACAGCATCACCATATTGGTAAAGGAAAACATGCACAGCGCACCGCACAAACTGAACAGGATCAACCCGTAGTTGTCGCCCAGCGTATCGTTCAGGTTGCGGAATCCCCAGCCGCTCAGACCGATGATGAGTGCGGCAGCCAGAATTGCCACGCCGGAAAAAGCGAGGGCATAGGTGTCGAACTGGAACATCGAGACGTACCGTTCATTCCATCCCATCGGATTGTAAAAGGTAGCGCCAAGGGCCAGCAACGTGCCGATCAAAGCAATCGGCTGTAACAGCGCGCGTTTGTGCGTCAGCCCTGAAAACAGCGCAACGATGGCAGTGGTAAAAAGGATCAGTAATGCAGTCATTGTTTTTGTACTTTTCTTACGGGTTCTTGCTTCAAACCCTTTATTTTTTATTCTGAAACGCCCCGAGGCAGCGGGATCGTTCTTTTTTATTCTTGAACCGTAATCACCACTTTCCCAAACTCTACTTTATCTCCCGCCCGCAACTTTTTGCGTCTTTGTGTTTCTATTTCACCATTAACCCGCACTTCTTCACTGTCAATTCTGATATGGGCTTCGCCGCCTGTACCCACCAGGTGCAAGACTTTCAACAGGTTATTGAGTTGAATATGGTCCTGACCGTCGAGTTGAAATTCCAGGTGGCGCATGTTGTTGTATTAGAGGTGGTTTGATGGTTTGAAAGGTTTGATGGTTTGAATTCAGAGGTCTTTATTGTTTACCGATTCCTTGCTGTTTTTGTGTTCCTGCAGGAATAGGACAATACTGCTACCCAGGAAAAAAAGGATGACAGTCGTGCCTTGTTGTCCCCAGTTCACCCGGCTATTCAGCATGAGCATCAACGCCGACGACAGGACAAAAGCAATCAGGGAAATAAATGCGGCATTTCGAATCACTTTTATCCAGTTCATTGTGTGGTTATTTGTTATCAGTTATTGGTTATCAGTGTTGATAATCAGGGATTTACAAATAAATTAACCCAACCCTTTCCCCTTGATAAAAGCATTTTATTTTTTTCTCACGTCTCACGTCTCACGTCTCACGTCTCACGTCTCACGTCTCACGTCTCACGTCTCACGTCTCACGTCTCACGTCTCACGTCTCACGTCTCACGTCTCACGTCTCACGTCTCACGTCT
>JADLCC010000286.1 GCA_020847425.1 Saprospiraceae bacterium | reverse complement strand
CCCTCCTTGGCGCCGATATGCTCCGTACGGAAGACTTCGCTCTGCTGTGCGCAGATGCGCGTACCGGGAACAAGCAAGAGCAGACAAAGGATAAGGGCAGGATGCATTTGTCAAAAGGACTTAGAGCGTATTCGGGAATTTAGATTTGGGCTACATGCGGAAAATTTTCTTTCGCTTGTCGTTAAAATTTTCGCCGTAGGTGTCCGGCTACGGCTGCAAATTTTGCCTAAACCGAAAGCAAATTTTCTCGCCTTCGCCTCAAACTAAATTCCCGAACACGCTCGTAGACGCCGGAAAGTTAACACATTTGGTAAAAATGCAAGGTGTGAACATTACTCCACACAATGTGAACATGAGTGAACATCCTTCCGCACATGCAGCCCTCATCTTTGAAAAAATTTGAAGCACTTCAACCGTTAATCCAATTAGAAAAGGAAATTTTTTTGAATGAGCCGCCAGAACGAACTTCATGCTTACTCTACGTTCAAAAAGGTGGATAGCGCTTTTGTTGTTCCATCAACTTTGAAATCTCTTAACCCAGATTATTTCCACTCAACTACTTAACAAACTTTTTTCGCATGAAAAGATTTACAAAATTGTTTTTACTGTTTCCTGCACTTTTTTACGGAGCGGTATTGTTGGCCCAACCCGCCAATGATGCCTGTGCCAATGCAGTAGCATTAACTTGTGGTGGTGGTGCCGTTAGTGGCACTACTGTAAACAGTGTGTCCGAACCTGCCTTGCCGGGAGCATGTGCCAGCCTGTTCGGAGTTTGGTACACCTTTACGGGCGACGGAAATATTGCCACCATCAGCAGCACCGCCGGGTCGGGTTTCGACCACGAAATAGATATTTTCTCAGGTTCCTGTGGCACGCTAACCAATATTGTATGCCGAGATCGGGCAGAAGCGGCGGGCACTGAAACAGCTGCTATCCCTACTGTCAACGGTACTGTGTACTATGTTTATGTGGCCCATTATTTGCCATCTAGTACTGCCACCGGTACTTTCACGATTTCGTGGACAACCTGCACTGTCCCAGTGGCTGGTGATGAATGTGCTACAGCACTGCCCCTGACCGTAAATTCGGGTTTAGCCTGTACCAGCACCACAAGTGGCACTACGGCTGGTGCTACTCAAAGCCGTCTAGGGTGTGCCGGTGGTACTGCCGATGATGATGTGTGGTATTCTTTCACGGCTACCTCTTCCTTTCATATAGTAGAGATCACAACGAGTTCTAATGATATGGTTATAGATGCATTTAGCGCCTGTGGCACCCCAATATCCGGCACCTGTGGAGATGAACCTGAAATAATCTTTTTGGACTATCTGACACTGGGAAATACTTACTATATACGCGTTTACACCTATTCCAGCACTTCGACAGGAACCTTCACCCTTTGTGTAAAAACACCTCCCCCACCACCCTCTAACGACATCTGCTTCAACCCGGTCAGCCTGACACCGCAGGCGTTTGCATCATCCTGCTCCAGTCCGGTTACTGCCACTACCAGCAACGCCAATATTCCGGCATCAGGTTGTATTAGCGAAGGACAAGACGATGTCTGGTTTACTTTTACTGCTAATGCAACTACCGAAATAGTACGTTTCCAAAGTGTTGTCGCTACATTAGGCACCGTTACCGCTATGGGTTTGAGTCTTTACACTGCATGTGGCGGAACGCAAACAAACTGCACAACAAGTATTCCCTTAAACTTTGGTGACGGCCAGGTTAATCTTACAGGCTTAACATCAGGAACTACTTACCTGTTAAGGGTTTGGACTGCAGGAACCTTCAATTTCGCGAACTTTGATATTTGTATCATTAATCCTCTCCCGCCACCCGCCAATGACAACTGCGCAGGAGCCATTAATCTAACACCAGTTGCAGGTGTCTTCACCAATCCAGGCCCTCAAACTACAGTTGGCGCAACCCGAACCCTGCCACCTGTAACATGTGGTGGCTTTACTTCCACTACAGCAAATGATGTCTGGTATAAATTTACAACCGATGCAAATGGGGGCACCGCAGTTATCACCACTACAGGCGCAGATTTTGTACTACAAGGGTTCAGTGGTGCATGTAACGGTACCAATATTGGTTGTGCTGATGTAAGCGGGACGGTAGAGACCCTGACACTCTCAGGACTTGCGGCTAACACAACTTATTTGGTGCGTGCCTACATATACGTTAACAGCACCGGAAGTGCATTTACAATAGACTTGTCTGGTACGGCCCTCCCCCTCGAACTCGCCTCCTTCACCGGCAAAACCGAATCCCGTTCCAACATGCTCCGCTGGGAAACCCTCACGGAGAAAAACGTGCAATGGCACATCGTGGAGCGCTCTGTGGACGGCATAAAATGGATGGAAGTAGGAAAAACTGCGGGTCAAATGGATGCTCAGTCTCCGGTGAAATACGAACTGGAAGACCGCGCACCGCTGGCCAAGGCTTATTACCGCCTGCGTTCGGTGGATTATGACGGCGCAGAAAACTTCTCGAATTCCATTGTGCTGACCCGCAAAGGCGAGCACTTCGGTATCACGGCGGCGTACCCGTCGCCGACGAAGAACGAGCTGACGGTACAGTTTGCATCGCTGGCGGAAGAAACCGTGACCATTCAGGTGACAGACTTTGCAGGCCGCCTGGTCCTGACCCAGGAATTTGATGCCGACAACGGTATCAATGAAGCGGTGCTGCAACTGGCTAATCTGCAAACTGGCGTGTACCTGCTGCGCATCTCCAATACGACTGCTACGGCGGAGCCCATGCGGATTGTGAAGGAATAATTCCGCCTCGCCTCCTGCCCTTCCGCCACTTCGCCCCAGCGCAGCGCCGCCGCAGTGTCTCCGACCTGCGACCTGGGTACAGCATTATCCCAGGAACAGCACTTCAACCTTTGATCGTTGCTGCGGTCAAGTGAGGCCAACTTATTTTTCATTGAAGACAAGCACTTTCAGGACGTATTATTGTGAATATAAGGAAAAATCGTGCTGTACGTTGACAGCAGGTCGGAGACACTGCTGTGGCGCTGCGCTTGGGCGTAGGTTGAATAAGGGGCGAGAACACCCGGCGAGGCACAAAATTTTGCCTAAACCGAAAGCAAATTTTCTCGCCTTCGCCTCAAACTAAATTCCCGAACACGCTCGTAGACGCCGGAAAGTTAACACATTTGGTAAAAAAGCATGGTGTGAACATTACTCCACACAATGTGAACATGAGTGAACATCCTTCCGCACGTGCAGCCCTCATCTTTGACGCAGGTCAAATGCACCGTTCTACCACAACTTAATCATTCGGAAAAGGGCATTGGCGGACTTTTACACTTAACATGAACTCATATGAAAAAGTACTACGTCATTTATTTATTGCCGATGATCCTGGCGTCAGCAGGCAGCCTGTTTGCTCAAACTACCGCCTGGTTTGGCTTAATCAATTCAGATTGGAACAACCCGTCCAACTGGAGTGCAGGTGTTCCTACTGTGACGAAAGATGCATTTATTTTAAGTTCCAGTAACAATCCTGTTATCAGCGCAAGCGGCGCCGCGGCCAAATCGGTGTTTATAAGCAGTGGGACGCTGACCATCACTGCATCCGGGACGCTCGCCATCAACGGCGGTACAACGAGAGGACTATACATTGATCTGGGCACTACCATGAACAACAGCGGCGTATTGAACGTCGGTAATTTGTTTGCAATAGGAGGCGGCAGTGGCATTTACAACCAGGGCGTTTTCAATAATAATGCGAGCGGCCAAATCAGCATTAACCGCGCTGTGACGGGACTCGACAACCGCGCCACTTTTAATAATTCTGGAACAATCAGTATCGGTCAGATTGCAGGTGTAACAGGAAACGGACTGTTCAACCAGGCTGCTTTTAATAATTTCACGGGCGGGCAGATTCATATCGATAACCCGTCCCTCAACGCTATTCTGAACTCTGACGGCACGTTTACCAATCAGGCAAATATTACGATCGGCAACGCTGCCATTATTGGCAGCACCGGTGGTATCGAGAACCGTGCTACGTTCAATAACACCGCAGGAGAAATCAAAATTGACAACGCATTTACCTTCGGCCTGAAAAACCTGAACGCCACTTTTACCAACCAGGCCACGATCACGATCGGCAGCGCCCTCAGCACAGGCGTGACAGGCCTCGAGAACGACGGCGGCACTTTTCACAATACAGGCGGGAGTATCACGATTAACCGGAACAATACCAACGGAATGAAGAACTTCAACAGCGGCACCATCAACAACACCGGCAGTATTGTTTTGGGCAATATTGCAAGTCCCGGACAGTTAGGTATCGATAACGCCGGGGCTTTTTTCAACAATAATTCCGGCGGGCAAATCCGGATCGATCGGACCAGCAGCAGCGGAATTTCCAATTCACCCGGCGCTAGTTTCAATAATAACGCAACCATCATTATTGGCGCTACGGCCGCTGTCGGCCTCAACGGCATCTACAATGCTGCCCCTTTCAATAACAATGCAGGTGGCCAGGTTACGATCGATCGCACGTCCGGCGCCGGACTCAGCCTGGCCAACAATAGCTCTTTTTTCAACCGGGCAGGTCTGACCATCGGGGAAATTACGCCTATTACGACCCTGATTGGTGTCGGATCGGGTAGCGGATTCAGCAATCTTACAGGCGGAATTATAAAAGGAACAGGCACGATCCTGGCTCTCAATTTCAGTAATGCAGGTGGAACCCTGTCCCCTGGTTACTCGCCCGGAAAAATGACTTTTTCTACAGATGTCGATTTTGCCAACAGCACCCTGAAGATGGAAGTGAATGGAACCGGAACGCCAGGCATCCATTTTGACCAGGTGGTCGTGCCCGGATTTGCCATCCTGACGGCAACGACCAAGTTAAATCTCGTGTTCAACTATCAGGCTGTCAACGGGGCGTCGTTCAATATCCTGTCGGCCAATGGTGTGACCGGCGCCGGCATTTCAGCCGGCAATATTACCATCAGCAATACAGGCGCCGGGAACGTGACGGCGGTAACCCTGAGTAACCCCGGCGGAAATACCTTGCGTGTAACCGTCTCCGCCGTCGCACTCCCTGTGGAAATGGTACGATTCAATGGTAAACAAATAGAGCAAAACGTGCTGCTGGACTGGGAAACTGCGAGCGAAAAAAACAATAGCGGCTTCTTCATCGAACGAAGCGCGGATGGGCGGAATTGGAATGAAATCGGATTTGTAGGCGGCAACGGTACCTCCAATATACCCCATACCTATACATTTATAGACCAAACACCGCTTTTCGGGCCGAATTTCTACCGCCTGCGGCAAACAGATTTCGATGGAAAAATTGAATTCTCGGATATCGTGATTGTTAAACTTTCGGGTAGCACGAGCGGCTTTTCCGTCTTCCCTAACCCCGCTTCAGACGGGTACCTGACGGTCAATTTTACCGGTGAAACAACGGAGTCCGACCTATTCGTACGGATGTTTAATACAAAGGGCCAGGTGGTTCAAACGGACCTGTTGTATGGCGAATCCGGCCGTATTGACGTGCATAACCTGACGCCCGGTATTTACCTGTTGGAAATGAGTAGCCAAGGGAGGCACTTTTGGGAAAAAGTGGTACTGGCACCGCATTGATAAGGGCCTCACCCTAGGCCTGCTCTCCAATGGGTGTGGGTTAACCACACCTCTGTTGGAGGTGAGGTTAACCCATAAGTCGGGGTATTTTGTGTATGTTTTTAGATTTGGTCGGCTACGCCCCTCGTAGAGTGATGGGAACACAGATGACACAGATTTTGCAGATTTAAACGGATTTTTAGTGGCCTGACGGCCACTCGTTTTTGATTTTTTACGGATTAAACCCCGCCTCCGGCGGGCGGATACAGAGGCGTCAGAGATGAAACGGAAACCATAAATTGTACGTAAATATTTG
>JADLCC010000285.1 GCA_020847425.1 Saprospiraceae bacterium | reverse complement strand
TTTACGATATTCGAGCGATTCTTCTGACTAAACTCTTCTCCTCCTCTTCTCCTTTACCTTTTTTAATCTTTCGCTACCTTTCTGTCAATGAACTTCTTTATATGAAAACCAAACTTCTTTGGCCTCTGATATCTTTTTAATCTCCCAAAACGCTTCCTCAATTTCTCGTATCCCGCGTTTCGGGTTGCAAAAGTACTAACCCCACATCCACTCCACCAAACTTATTTCAATCTTTTTTTAAAGTTTTTTTTAAAGATGCTTTCACCCTTAAAACCCTAAAATCGCTTGCCCAACTCCTCCATTCCTTTTCGCTCATCCTCATCTCATTCACTCTCTCTTAAAGCGGGCGCAAAGGTAAGAGCAAATTTTATTTTACCAATACCCCCCTTGAATTTTTTTTAAGAAATTTTCTTCTGTGGGAATTTGATTCACTGGAAACATCGCTGCTTTTTTGATAACACGTTGAGGAACAAGGCTTTTCTGCCAAATATAAAAAGAGGTGATCTGGTATGGCATTATCCGATTGTGGATAACTATTTTTTTGCCTGAAGGAAACGCACATTTTTTTCCTGAAATCCGCAAGTAGACTTTCCTTTGTTGTCATGTTGCACTGCTATAGAGCACGCATATTCTTATCCAATCAAAGATTCAAAGAAATGAAAAAATACATCCTGCTTATCGCCTGCACCCTGTGGGTTTCCGCCACAAACGCCCAAAATAGTTTGCGGTCGGTTTATTCGCCCGACAAATCGGTCAAGATCGTCGTAGGCCTGACCCCGAAAAGCGGCGAACCATTTTACACTGCCTGGTTTGGCGGCAAACCCGTATCGAGCGGCAAACTGGGCCTGAAAGGGAAAGATGCCGACTTCTCGCAGGGGTTTAACTGGAAGCAGACCCGCACCGCCACTGCCGACCAGTCCTGGAAACCAGTCTGGGGGGAAGTATCTACCATCCGCGACAACTACAAGGAACTGACCATGTACCTGGAAAACGCTTCCGGAAAAATGAATATCCGTTTCCGTGCCTATAATAATGGTGTCGGGTTTAGATACGAATTTCCCGAACAGCGGCTGAAAGAACTGGCGGTGACCGACGAGGTTACGCAGTTTGCCATGACCGGCGACCATACGGCCTGGTGGATACCGGGCGACTGGGATTCGAACGAACATGTTTATACGACATCCAAAATCAGCGCGATCGACTGTGCCGCTTATGCAAAGGAGACCGCTATTTCCACCAAACACATCGGACAGATGGACGCCGTGCAGACGCCCATAACCATGCGGGCCTCCAACGGTACACATATTAGTATAGCGGAAGCGGGGCTGGTAGACTTTTCAGCCATGCACCTGGTGGTCGATGCCAAAGGCCTGACTTTTAAAGCCAATCTGATTCCCTCCGCCATTCCGGATGTGAAGTCCGTCAATAAACTGCCATTCCGTACACCCTGGCGGGCCATTCTCCTGAGCAAGGACGCCGCCGGGATACTGAATTCGAAATTGATTCTCAACCTGAATGAACCCTGCAAAATCGAAGGCGACCTGAGTTGGATCAAACCGCAGAAATACGTGGGCATCTGGTGGGAAATGCACATCAACAAAAGCACCTGGGATTACGCCGGCAGCCAGGATGCCAGTTCGTTCAATAGCGTGCTCAAACCAACCGGTAAACACGGCGCCACCACGGAAAACACCAAGAAGTATATCGACTTCGCTGCCAAACACGGTTTCGACGGGGTGCTGGTGGAAGGCTGGAATGTCGGCTGGGAAAACTGGTTCGGCAAATGGAAAGACGAAGTATTCAGTTTTACAACACCATACCCGGATTACAACATCGACGAACTGTCGCGCTACGCCAAAGAAAAAGGTGTAAAAATCATTATGCACCACGAAACGTCGGCAGCGGTTCCCAGCTACGAACGACAAATGGACAGCGCATACACCTATATGAATAAGCACGGCATGAACTCCGTTAAAACCGGCTACGTAGGGAAAATTATTCCCAAAGGCGAATGGCACGACGGACAATGGATGGTGAACCACTACGTGCGGGTCGCCGAACGCACCGCGAAATACAAAATCATGCTGGATGCGCATGAACCCGTGCGGCCAAGCGGCCTGCAACGCACCTGGCCCAACTGGCTGGCCTGCGAAGCGGCGCGCGGACAGGAATTCAATGCCTGGAGCACCGGCAATCCACCGGAACATGAAACCATCCTGCCTTTTACCCGTATCCTCGGCGGACCGATGGATTACACGCCGGGCATATTCCAGATCCATGTCAATCAGTTCGATCCGAATAAAAAAGAACACGTACATACGACGGTTGCCAAACAACTGGCACTGTACGTAACCCTTTATTCGCCATTACAAATGGCCGCCGACCTGCCGGAGAATTATGAAAAACGCCTCGACGTGTTCCAGTTCATCAAAGATGTGCCGGTCGACTGGAGCGATACTAAAATACTGGAAGCATCCATCGGTGACTATATTACCACTGCCCGCCGGCAAAAAGGCACACAAAACTGGTTCGTTGGTTCCATCACAGATGAAAACGCGCGCGAAACCAGTATCAAACTCAATTTCCTGCAAGCCGGAAAGGTATATGAAGCCACCATTTATGAAGATGGCCCCGGCGCCGACTGGCAGAACAACCCCTACCCTGTCAACATCCGCAAGATACAGGTGCGCAAAGGTCAGGTCCTCCCGCTGAAACTGGCGGCAGGCGGCGGCTGCGCCATATCCCTTACCACCAAATGATAAATGTCATTGAAAAGCATGGTCTGCCGGATGAAGACACCCGGCAGACCATATATATAGTGTATGAAGCCATTTTTGGAAAACCTGCAGGAGAAAAAGTACAGGAAAGGCTCTCCTCAGCGCCCGACCTGCTTGTGTTATGGGCAGAAAATGAACACAAGCAGGCGGTAGGGTTTAAAATCGGCTACCGGCAGGACCCTTCCACCTGGTATTCCTGGCTCGGCGGCGTATTGCCGGAATACAGGGAACAGGGCATTGCAGGCCGACTGATGCAGCACCAGCACGGTTGGGTAAAAAGCCGCGGGTACCGCCGGATACAAACCAAAACCATGAACCGCTGGCGCAGTATGCTGATTCTCAACCTGAAACACGGTTTCGATATTATCGGCACCTATGCCGGGAATGACGGCCAGACCCGCATTATTTTACAAAAAGAAATAGACCGCAAGCAAATGTAAACGCAACCTGACACCTATATATATGGTATATCTTACGAAACTCCTCCCATTGGCCTGTGTATTCAGGTAAAATGCTATTTTTGCGCGGCAAAACCCAACGAGCATGTTTGCTGTTTTTTATCCCGAACATGCCCGATACTTGCATCTGCTCACTTTTGATCCATACAACATGGGAGATATCCAAATACAAGAAGACTGGAAAAACGAACAGGATGAGTGGCTCGAAGCACTCGAAGAAGTCCTCGAAAGCCAGGGGAAAGTCCGAACGGAAGAACTTTTCCAGCGCCTCCGCAACCTTATGGCCCGCAAAGGTGTGGGCAATGGAGGCCCAGCACTCAACACACCTTACCTCAATACCATAGCAAAAGAAGACCAGCCCGCCTATCCGGGCGACCTGGCGCTGGAGCATCGCATCGAACAAATTATCCGCTGGAATGCACAGGCCATGGTGCTTCAGGCGCAGGATAAAGACTTCGCATTGGGCGGCCACATCGCTACCTATGCCGCCAGCGCGACCATGAGCGAGGTGCTGTACAACCATTTTCTGCGGAAACGCTCGGCCACCTACGGCGGCGATTTGCTGATGATCCAGGGACACTCCGCTCCGGGCACCTATGCCCGCGCCGTTTGGGAAGGCCGTTTGCCGGAACAGGTGATCGCCGATTTCCGGCAGGAATTGCTGGGTGGCGCATCCAGTTACCCGCACCCGCGCCGGATGCCCAATTTCTGGCAGGCGCCGACAGTTTCGATGGGCCTCGGCCCGATGATGGCCCTCTACCAGGCCCGTTTTATGAAATACCTCGAAAACCGGGGATTAAAACCCGAAAACGGCGGTAAAGTGTGGCATTTCATTGGCGACGGTGAAATTGATGAACCGGAAATCTACGGTACCATCGGGCTTGCCAGCCGCGAAAACCTGGATAATATTGTTTTCGTGGTGCATTGCAATCTACAGCGCCTCGACGGCCCGGTGCGCGGCAACGGCAAAATCATACAGGAAGTAGAGCGGCACTTTTTCGGCGCAAGTTGGGAAGTGATCAAAGTGATCTGGAGTAGCGACTGGGATGCACTGCTGGCCAAAGACGAAGATGGCGCCCTGCTGGCTCGCCTCGAAGGTTTGGTCGACGGACAATTCCAGGAAATGGCGTCCTCCAACGATGGCGCTATCATCCGGCAACTGCTGATTGGCAATGACGGACACAGTGCAGCGGTTACAGCCCTGCTGAGCGATATTTCCGACGAACAACTGGCCAAAATGCGCCGCGGCGGCCACGATGCCGAAAAACTGTACGCCGCTTATGAGCGCGCCGTTAAATCCAGCCGGCCGGTGGCCATTATCGTCAAAACCATCAAGGGTTATGGTATGGGTAAAGCCGCTGAAGGCAAAAACAAGGCCCACCAGACCAAAGACCTCAGCGACGACAGCCGCGTGGAAACCAAAAACCGCTACGCTATTCCGATTTCGGATGAAGAAGCCAAAGCGGCAAAATTCTGGTACCCAGGCCCCGATGCGCCTGAAACCAAGTACCTGCACGAGCGCCGCCAGGCCCTCGGGGGATATTTGCCGGAGCGTTCGGATGTGTATGACAAATTTGAACTGCCTGAAATTGCCTTGTTCGACAAACAATTAAAAGGCAGCGAAGCCAGCGCCGGCAAGTCGTTTTCCACCACGGCAGCGGTGGTCGATATCATGACCCAACTGGTCAGGAACCCGGCCGTCGGCAAATACATCGTACCGATCGTACCCGACGAGGCGCAAACCTTTGGTATGGAGCCCATGTTCAATTCGGTGCAGATCTGGAACCAGAAAGGCCAGTTGTACACTCCGCTCGAAATCGGCATTTCCGTTATCAAATACAAAGAATCCAAAACCGGCCAGGTACTCCAGGAAGGCATCAATGAAGACGGCGCAACGGCATCCTTCACGGCTGCCGGCACGGCCTATGCCATGCATGGCATCCCGACCGTTCCTTTTTACATCTACTATTCCATGTTCGGTTTCCAGCGCGTGGGCGATATGGTCTGGGCTGCGGCCGATATGATGTGCAAAGGTTTTCTGCTGGGTGGAACGGCAGGGCGTACCACGCTCAACGGCGAAGGCCTCCAGCACCAGGACGGCCACTCGATCCTGCTGGCGCAAATGGTGCCGTCTATCCTCACCTACGACCCTGCTTTCGCATACGAACTGGCAGTGATCGTACACGACGGCCTGCGCCGCATGTACGTCAACAACGAAAACAAACTGTACTACATCACCGTCTACAACGAGAACCTGCTGATGCCTGAAATGCCAAAAGGCGTGGAAGAAGGTATCAAACGTGGTATGTATCGTTTCAAAAAATCGAACAGCAAAGGCAGCGCAAAAGCCCACCTGATCGGTTCAGGCGTTATCATCAAGCAGGTACTGGAAGCAGCGGAAATACTTGAAAAAGAAGGTGTTAGCACAGACATCTGGAGCGCAACCTCTTGGACGGAACTGTACCGCGACGCCATTTCCTGCGACCGCTGGAACCTGCTGCACCCGGGTGAAAAGGAAAAAACGCCTTATATACAGGAAGTACTCAAAGGAGAAGAGGGCGTGTTCGTCAGCGCCAATGACTGGGTGAAACTCACGGCCGGTCAACTGTCACCCTGGATGCCCAAGGATTTTGTAGCGCTCGGCACCGATGGTTTCGGTTTGTCGGAGAGCCGGGAAAGCCTGCGCAATTATTTCGGCATTTCCGCCAAATACATTGCTTTTGCCGCTGTCCGCCAATTGCACCGCCAGGGCAAGGTTTCGGACAAGGCCGTGCAGGATTTTATGAAAAAATACAAGGTGGATAATGAACTGGCGGACCCGATGAATGTGTAAAACGGTGTTTTGGTGTTTTGGTGTTTTAGTGTTTTAGAGTGATAGCGCTTGGGATAAGGACTAATCCCAAGCGCTATCACTCTAAAACACTAAAACACCAAAACACCAAAACACCAAAACACCGTTTCACATTTTCACCACCTTCAGCGTCTTCACCTGTTTCCCCGACCGTACGCTGCAGTAGTACAGCCCGTCAGGCAAACCCGCAGGCGCCTGCCATTGCCAGGTTTTTGCTTCGCCGGCGCGGACCACCTGTCCATTCGCCAGTTGTGTGATCAAACGGCCGTCTATGCCGTGGATATTTACGGTCAGCGGTGCGGTTTCCAGCGCCGTTACAGTTACCTGCAAATGATCGGAAAAAGTATTCGGCGCGACTTGCACAGATTGTGCATCAAAAACCGGCGACTGCGTAGCGCTCAGTTCCCCCTGCCACCAGGTCAGCACAGAATCCACATTAGATTTGATGAGGTCGAAATTATTGGCCAGCGCGAGGTCGAAGCCATAGGTCAGCACCCGCGCGCCGCCTTCCGGATGGTACCAAACACCGGTTGGCTTCCCGCTCAGCGAATACGAGTTATCGCCGAACAGGTAAATCGGTGCGGCTTCCGGGCGCAATTCAAAGCCGTCGGCATACCAAAGGGTGCTGAACTGCCAGTTGATATCCGTCAAACCAGAAATAGGCTGGCCGGGCGCTGTTTCGGCAAGCGGCACGCCAAAACCGCCGTCATCTACATAAGATTGTACGTCGTATTTGGAAATACCCAGGAATTCATACGCGAAATCGCCGGTTTGGAAGGTCACCGGTGCGCCGCCGTAGCGGTCGTAGAAAAAATCGTTTCCAATGAGCCAGAGGTTGGCATCGGGCTGCGACAGGTAAATGATGAGTTCGGCATTGTCGGCATCCGTACCATTCCAGAGTTGGAGCCCCAATCCCCAGGCGGAGGTGTGCCAGATGACCAGGTCGAACTCACTCATTTGTTCGGCGGTGGGGCTGGTTGCCGATCCGATGGCGTCGATGTAAACAGATTCGTAACCCAGGGAATCGAGCGCGGAAGCCAGGTATTCGGCATTGCCGAACGCGTCGCCGCTGTCGTCCACAAAAAGTACGCGGAATTGGCCGAATGACGGTGAAGCCACTGCCATGAAGAGCAGAAGGTAAAGTAGTTTTTGCATAAAGCAGGTTGTGTTGTAACGGGTGATAAATGTGGTTCTGTTGCCTGTGGGGCAATAAGGCAAAGAAAATAAATTTCAGGGAAATGGGGATTCCCACCCGAGAAATTTATGGAATAGTTTCATCCGCAGATTTATAATTTCTCCCTAAAAAGCAAATCCCGGATGCTTACTGTGTGAGCATCCGGGAACCTGTATTCTTAGTGGCCTTGATTTACAGCCTTATTATTTCTTCTGCCAGCCGCCCACGATAGCACCGATGACGACAAAAAGAACGAGGGAGTAGGAACCGTCTATCTGCGTGAGACTCATCGGGTTATTGGCAAACATATTTCCGGTCAGTTCGTTGAGCAGCATGATCAGGCCGACGCCCCCGCCGATGGTAGCGCCCGTCTGCCAGGTACTGACATTCATTTTTCCGAACAGCCAGTTCATGACGAGTGCATACACCACCATAGCAACCGTGTTGACGATCATCGGCGTCATAGTCATGGGTATTTCCGCGCCGTTTTTGAACATTTTTTCACCCTCCATGGTAATGCCGTTGCCGGCCATCCATTGCGTGTTGAACAGGGCGCCATACCACAAAAATCCGATCACCATAGATGCGACTACCGATGCGGCAATGGCCATCCAGTTTGTTTTCCGTTCCATAATAAGTTGATTTTAGTTGAAAAAAATTTAATGATATGGCAAATGTATATGTTTATGAAATATTATTCTGAAAATCAAAGAGGAGTTTT
>JADLCC010000284.1 GCA_020847425.1 Saprospiraceae bacterium | reverse complement strand
GTAATAGAATGTTGAGCGGTTGAGTATGTTGAAAGTTGAGAAAGCATTGGTAATCAATGCGAATAATAGGTTAAAATAAATCCAAATCGCTATGAATTAGTTGATTTTGCTCCAACCCTAGGTGTCATTCCGACGATAGGAGGAATCTGGCCAGGAGAGAAACGGAAGCACTCATTTCACGCTGGGCCAGATTCCTCCTATCGTCGGAATGACACCCAAGGTTGGTTAATATTTAGTTCTTTTTTCATAACGAAAAACTAAACATTCCCCTTTTACTTGGTCGACTGAACCCCTGTAACTTGAATCCCATGCTGCGTAAGCGTTTCCACTTTTTTCGGATTGTCGGTGATCATACGAATGGATTTCACCCCCAATTCATTCAATATTTCCGCCGCTCTCGTAAAGTCCCTGGCGTCTTTTTTAAACCCTACTGCTTCATAAGCATCTGCTTGCGCCAGGCCCAGTCTTTTGTGGGCCACGCTTTTTAACAGTGCAAAATGGCCGTTGCCTTTTCCTTCCTGATCGAGCCAGATCACAATGCCCTGGCCTGCTTGCTGGATCAGTTGCTGGGAAATTTCCATCTGCTCCCTACAATCACATTCGATGCTGTTAAAAACATGGCCAAATATACAGGAAGAATGCACCCTGCAAAGCACATTTTCCGCACCATTCACATCTCCCATCGTGAGTGCGATCGATTCTTTTTGCCCGTCGTAAAAGAGCATTTCCCGATACTCCCCGAACCTGGTTTTGAGGTTTCCTTCTGCGATTTTGATGATCATGGCAAGTTGTTATACAGTCGGTGCTTCTTTTTTTGAAAAAAATATCCGGCAACAGGGAGGCCGGTGTGCAGGCGAAAGTACCGGTTTTGCCCGATTGTTCAAAAAAACGGCATAAACAAGCCATAAATAATTGATTTTCAATACGTGATTGAAGTCATCCTCAGAGCCAATGTACATGTCTGCCGATAGTGATAATATTCACATAATATGGTGATTTACGCCATCTTTTCTCCGGTGTTCTTCCTAGTAGGTTGCAGTCCGAATTTGACAAGAAATAAATTTCAACGGATATGTCTACTCAAACGAAGTATGTGTACGTCTTCAGTTCCTCCAAAACGGAAGGAGACGCTTCCATGAAAAACCTGCTTGGCGGTAAAGGCGCTAACCTGGCGGAAATGTGCCGCCTTGGGATTGTAGTACCGCCCGGATTTACCATTACTACCGAAGCCTGTACCGAATTCACACAAAAAGGCAAGGATTACGTGCTGAACCTCATCAAGGAAGAGGTACAGCAGAGCGTAGCAGCCATCGAAGCGGAAATGGGCAAATCGTTCGGCAACAACGCCGATCCACTGCTGCTGTCCGTGCGATCCGGCGCCCGCGCTTCCATGCCTGGCATGATGGATACGATCCTCAACCTCGGACTCAACGACGAGGCCGTGGAAGGGCTTGCGCGCAAAATGAACAACGACCGTTTTGCCTGGGACTCCTACCGCCGTTTTGTACAAATGTACGGCGACGTGGTGATGGGCCTCAAACCAGTCTCCAAAGAAGACCACGACCCATTTGAAGTGATCATCGATATGGTGAAAGAAGAAAAAGGCGTACAACTCGATACGGACCTCGATGCCGATGACCTGCGGGAACTGGTGCACCGCTTCAAATCCCTCATCCGCGCACGCCTGGGCCGCGATTTCCCGAGCGATCCCTGGGAACAATTGTGGGGCTCCGTTTTGGCTGTTTTTGAAAGTTGGAACAACGACCGCGCAAAAGTGTACCGTGAGTTAAATGAAATCCCCGAATCCTGGGGCACAGCGGTCAACGTCCAGGCCATGGTGTTCGGTAACCTCGGAAACAGCAGCGCGACTGGCGTGGCTTTCACACGCGATGCCGGTACGGGTGAAGACCTCTTCAACGGCGAATTCCTGGTGACCGCCCAGGGCGAAGACGTGGTAGCGGGCATCCGCACACCGCAACAAATCACCCTGGAAGGCTCGCGCCGCTGGGCCCAACTGGCCTGCGTCAGCGAAGAAGAACGCCGTAACACCTATCCGTCTCTGGAGGAAATCATGCCGGATGTGTTCAAACAACTCATCCACGCGGAAACTACCCTGGAAAACCACTACAAAGACATGCAGGATGTGGAATTCACCATCCAGGAAGGCAAACTCTGGATGCTGCAAACCCGCAACGGCAAACGCACCGGAGCCGCCATGGTGCGGATTGCCATGGAAATGTTGCGCCAGGGTATGATCGATGAAAAAACTGCGCTGATGCGTGTCGGCCCAGATCGACTGGACGAATTATTGCACCCCGTTTTTGAAACGAAAGCTTTGAAAAATGCCCGGGTGCTTGCCCGCGGACTGCCTGCATCGCCGGGCGCGGCTACCGGACAAATCGTGTTTTTTGCCGATGAAGCCGAAGAATGGGCCAAAAAAGGACATTCCGTCATCCTGGTGCGCCTGGAAACCTCACCGGAAGACCTGCGTGGTATGAGCGTGGCAAAAGGTATCCTCACGGCGCGGGGCGGCATGACCTCCCACGCGGCAGTTGTAGCGCGGGGCATGGGCAAATGTTGTGTTTCCGGCGCGGGCGCCGTGCATGTGGATTACAAAAACCATACGATGACCATCGAGGGTGAAACCTGGCATGAAGGCGACTGGATTTCACTCAATGGATCCACCGGAGAAGTGTACGAAGGCCAGATTAAAACGATGGATGCCGAACTCAGCGGCGATTTCGGCGCGATGATGCAATTGGCTGATAAATACCGCCGTATGGAAGTGCGCGCCAATGCCGATACGCCTGAAGAAGCTGCGGTTGCCCGCCGTTTCGGCGCTACGGGTATCGGATTGTGCCGTACCGAACACATGTTTTTTGAAGGTGAACGGATCCTTGCCGTGCGCGAAATGATCCTGGCCGACGACGAAGCCGGCCGCCGCAAAGCGCTGGCCAAACTCCTGCCGATACAGCGCAGCGACTTTGAAGGACTTTTCCGGGAAATGGACGGTCTGCCGGTGACCATTCGCCTGCTCGACCCGCCGCTGCACGAATTTGTGCCGCACGACGAAGCCAGCCAGCAAGTCATGGCGCGCGATATGAAAGTATCGCTGGGTAAAATCAAAATGCGGGTGGAAGAACTCCACGAATTCAACCCCATGATGGGACACCGCGGCTGCCGGCTGGGTATCACTTATCCGGAAATAACCGAAATGCAGGCCCGGGCGATCCTCGAAGCGGCACTCAATATGAAAGCAAAAGGTATTGCTGTGAAAGCCGAAATTATGGTACCGCTGGTAGGCACAGTTCGCGAGTTCAGCGCGCAGGCTGCCGTGATCAGAAATGTAGCCAAGGCAGTTTTTGCCGAACGTGGTGAAGAAATCCATTACCTGATCGGTACGATGATCGAGACGCCGAGGGCTTCTTTAATTGCCGACAGCATCGGGGCGCAGGCCGAATTTTTCTCCTTCGGTACCAATGACCTGACCCAGTTGACACTCGGCTTCTCCCGCGACGACGCCGGAAAATTCCTGCCGTACTACCTGAAAAAAGGCATGTACGAGCGCGATCCTTTCCAGTCGATCGATCAGAAAGGGGTAGGGATGCTGGTGAAAATGGCCGTTGACAAAGGCAAGGCAGCACGCAAGGATATCGAACTGGGTGTGTGCGGCGAACACGGCGGCGATCCCGCGTCGGTCGAATTTTTCTACCGGACCGGCCTCGATTATGTGAGTTGCTCACCGTTCAGGGTGCCGATTGCGCGGCTGGCAGCTACGCAGGCGGCGATCAGGGAGGCGAAATAATGAGTATTCAAGTATTCAGTATCTTACTGGAAATGAAGCATTTGGCGCGGCTGCAGTTATAAAACTGCGGCCGCGCTGCGTAATATTTGTAGCCATTCTCCCACCTTAAGTTGTTCAAGATGACTCATGCGAATCAGGGGTTAAAACAAGATCAAATCGCTATGGATTTGCTGAATTTGCCCCAACCCGGGTGTCATCCTGAGCGTAGCGAAGGATCTGCCCAAGCAAAAGTGCAAATATTACTTTTCAGGCCCGGCCTGATCCTTCGCTACTATCAGGATGACACCCGGCTCATGTTCAACAACCTGTCTGTTTTCTGTTGAATAACCTGTTTGTCAGGTTGTGTTTTTGCATGCGAAAGCGCCTCCCGGAAATGATGTAAGGCTTTCTCATTATCTATGACTGTGTACAATTCGCCCAGCAGCACATAGTAAAAATGGTTGGTCGTCAGGTTCAGTTTTTCGGCTTCCGCAATGGCTTCCGCTTTGCCGTTTGCTTTGGAAAGTGCGTAGGTCCTGTTCAGTGCCGCGACAGGCGAATAGGCAATTTGCAACAGCCGGTTGTAGAGTTGCAGGATGTTTTCCCATTTTTCCGGGGTGTCTGCTTTGATGGTATGCCAATAGCCGATACTTGCCTCCAGGTGGTATTTTGAAAGTTGGTTGCCTTGCGCTGCGCGGTTCAGAAAGTAGCCTCCTTTTGTAATCAATTCATAATTCCAGAGCGTTTCATCCTGATCCTGGTACAGAATGATTTCACCGTTTTCCTTTTTCCGTGCTTCAAAGCGGGAGGCGTGAAAACACATCAAGGCCAGCAAAGCGTTGACGGGCGGCAGATCGGTCTGTTCGTTTTCCAGCAACAGATAGGTCAGGCGCATGGCTTCCAGGCAAAGGTCATTGCGCAATTGCACGTCTTTGCTTTCCGAATAATAACCTTCATTAAAAAGCAAATACAGCGTGGTCAGTACCGTTTCCAGGCGTTTGTCGATTTCGGCCGCATCGGGCATTTCAATTTGCACTTGTTCCAGACGCAGTTTTTCTTTGGCACGGAACAGGCGCTTGTTGATGGTTTCCTTATTGGTCAGGAAAGCGTCCGCGATTTCGTCGATGCCGAACCCGCACAGGATGCGGAGGGACAAACCGATTTGTGCTTCCGTGGAAACGGAGGGGTGGCAAATGGCGAACAACATTTGTAACTGACTGTCGCTGATGCTTTTATCAGACAAGTCGATATCAGGCTCCGGGATTTCGGAGGCGACGTTTTGCAATTGCGGCGCAATTTTTCCGGAAAAAACCTGATGCCGGTGTATGCTGTTTCTGGCTTTGTTTTTAGCAACCGTGTACAGCCAGGCAACAGGATTGGCAGGGATTCCTTTGTATGCCCAGGTTTCCATGGCCTGCAAAAAAGTATCTGCGGCAATGTCATGGGCCATTTCCATAAATTCAATACCCAGATGTTTGCAGAGTACAGCGGTGATTTTACTGTACTCTGTTCGGAATAGATGTGGTATTAAACCTTGTTGGCTCATTTCCTTAATGCACGCCGTCGCCTTTCGCAATTTTCCGTACCTCCACGGTATTGCCTTCTCCCATCAAAACGGGGCAACCTTTGGCGAATTCGACCGCTTCATCCACAGATTCGGCTTTGACGATAATAAGGCCACCGATCGTTTCCTTGATATCGCCGAACGGGCCGTTGGTCACCACATGGCTGGAACTGACCACCCGGGCATCTTCAAACGGCAGGCCGGTGCCCGATACGAATTTGTTTTGGGCTGCAATGCCGCCGATCCAGTCCATCGTCTGTTTCATCCAGATTTGCATTTGTTCCGGCGAAGCGAGCGCTTTGCCGTCCTGGTGTCTCATGATTAATGCGTACTCTTCCATGGTGCTGATTTTTAATTGTTTTTGAATAACGGAGTGATATTCAAATAACAAACGAGGAAGAAGGGATTGGACACCGTTTCAAAAGATGAAAAAATAGTAGAAGCAAGATACATGAGCGCGATCATTACAACGGTATCGGCTAAAAAATTGCTTTTATTCTTTCAGCAATACTTGGGTAAAATCCACTAGACATAAATTATTTATTTTATATATGTAAATTACGCTACTACTGAGTCTTCATACATTTCTGCCCGCATTTTTCGCACCTTATCGCTGTGCACATACTCGCCGTAGTTCATGTTCTGATCGATCAGTCCATTGGGTGTGATTTCGATAATGCGGTTGGCCACAGAGTCGAGGATCTGGTAGTCATGTGAACTGAAAATGATATTGCCTGTAAAATCCTGCATGCCGTTGTTCAGGGCCGTAATCGATTCCAGGTCCAGGTGGTTGGTGGGCTCGTCGAGGATCAGGAAATTGGGATTGGCGAGCATAATCTTGGACATCATGCAGCGCACTTTTTCACCGCCGGAAAGCACGCCCGAGCGTTTGAATACCTCTTCGCCGCCGAACAACATGCGGCCGAGGAAGCCGCGAATGAAGTTTTCGTCTTTTTCCTTGGAAAACTGCCGCAACCAGTCGATCAGGTTCATATCCTGGTCGCCGGAGAAATAAGCGCTGTTGTCGTTGGGGAGGTACTGCGGAGCAATCGTTTGTCCGTATTGAAAGCGGCCTTCAAAATTGGTGTCTTCGCCCGAAAGAATGTTGAAAAGGGCCGAAACCGCCTGCGCATTGCGGCTGAGCACGGCTATTTTTTCGCCTTTATTGAAGCGCAGGAACAGGTTGTCAAACAACAATTCGCCCGCTTCGTTCCTTTTGGTCAGGTTTTCCACTTCCAGGATAATGTCGCCCGGCTCGCGTTCGGGTTTGAACGAGATGTAAGGGTACTTGCGCATGGACACCTGCATTTCTTCCAGATTCAGCTTTTCCAGCGCTTTTTTGCGGCTGGTTGCCTGACGCGATTTAGAAGCATTGGCCGAGAAACGGGCAATAAATTCCATCATCTCCTGGCGCTTTTGCTCTACCTTTTTGTTTTTATCCGCCATCTGGCGGGACATCAGTTGGCTGCTCTCGTACCAGAACGTGTAGTTGCCGGTGAACATCCGGATTTTGCCGAAATCCACATCCACGACGTGGGTACACACCATATCCAGGAAGTGGCGGTCGTGTGAAACGACGATAACGATGTTCTGGTAATCGGCCAGAAAATCGCAGAGCCAGTCGGTGGTTTCTACGTCCAGGTCGTTGGTCGGTTCGTCCATCAGCAGGATATCCGGCGCGCCGAACAGGGCCTGTGCGAGCAATACTTTTACGCGTTCGGAGCCATCCAGTTCTTTCACCAGTTTATAGTGCAGCGATTCGTGCACGCCGAGGTTACTCAGCAGTTCGGCTGCGTCGCTCTCGGCCATCCAGCCGTTCATTTCGCCGAATTCGCCTTCCAGTTCTGCCGCCCGCAGGGAGTCGGCTTCGCTGGCATTGGGGTCGTCGTAGATGGCGTTTTTTTCTTTCATGATGTCATAAAGGTGTTTATGACCCATGATGACGGTATCCAGCACCGGAAACTGGTCGAAAGCGAAGTGGTTCTGGCTGAGCACCGCCATCCGCTCGCCGGGCGTGATTTCGATGCTGCCCCGGGTGCTTTCAATTTCACCGGAGAGGATTTTCAGAAAAGTGGATTTGCCTGCGCCGTTAGCGCCGATCACACCGTAACAATTGCCCTTTACAAATTTGAGATTGACCTCGTCAAAAAGAACCCGTTTGCCAAATTGCAAGGCAACATCGTTTACTGATAGCATCGAAAAAAAGATATGTGGTTGAAATTGGGCGCAAAGGTAGGGTTTTTTAAGCGCTACTTCTTAAACCAGCCTTTGATTTTATTGGCTATTCCAACCCTGGCAGTCTTTGGCCCCGGCGAACCCAGCAGAAAACCATAAGGTTTAAGTGGCTCTACATGATCGAAAATGATTTTTAACATGCCAAGCAAAGGAATACCGAGTATCATGCCGGGAATGCCCCATACCAGTTCGCCGGCCAGCAGCGCCATTATGGTGAAAACAGGGTTGATGTTTACCTCGGAACCGACAATCAAGGGTGTCAGGACGTTGTTCTGAAAGAATTGTACCAGGCCATAAGTAATCAGAACACCAAGCATAATACTGGCGTCGCCGCCCTGGGCCACCACCATTAGCAAAGTGATGACTGTGCCGGTCAGGTTGCCCACGTACGGGACTATTTCAAGTATGCCACAGAGAATAGCGAAAAAAACGGCGTTTTTCACCCCGACTGCTGTGTGGTGGTAAAAATTTTGTGCCAAGGGCAGTGGAAGCGGGTTGATTGAATTCGATCCTTCCGCGTTATCTTTGCAAGACTAGAAAAGAAAACAATTGGCAGTGAAACACGCTCATTTTTCAGCTGTTGCTTTTACAGCAGCATTCTTGTTGTGGATGCAGATATCTTCCTGTAACCGGACGCCAGCTCCGGTACAGCAAGCAGGTATTGAACAGGAGGAACAACCTGAAATGACGGCTGCTTATCGCCTGAACCAGGCAGGTGATTCTGCGTTGCAAGTCGGCGACTACGACCGGGCGCTTGCCTTATTCCAGCATTCCATGGACTCGGCTGCGGTGTACGCAGATTCATTCAAATATTACGATTCCCGCCTCGATATGGCCTGCGTGTACGACCGGCTGGGCGAACTGGAGAAATCCATCGAAATCGGTATACCAGTGCTCGAAGCATTTGTGCGCAGTGGCGATTCCAGCCGGATCGGACGGACGTATTCCACCTTGTCCGCATTTTACGGGCGGGCCGAAATGCCCGATAAAGCCCTGGAAATGGCCAAAAAAGGGTTCGATATTCTGAAATATTACGGTTCGGACATAGAACGCTGCGCTGCGTACAACCAGATGGCATTTACATACAGCGATGATGGCCGCTGGAAAGAAGCCCTGCCTTTGCTGGACACTGCGCTACAGTTGATGCACCTTTCCGGGGTGCTGGACCAATTGCCGGGTATGTGCCTCAACATCGGCGATTGTCACCGCGAAATAGGCAACATACCGGAAGCACAGCGGTACCTTCGACAGGCCGCTGCTTTGGCCGATAGCTCGGGACAAATGCACATCAAAGCCCGTTCCCTGGAACGCCTGTCGCAAATAGCCGAAGCGGAGGGTAAAACGGCCGTCGCCCTGCCCTTGTACCGGCAGGCGGTAGCGCTGAAAGATTCGATCTTCAGGGCCGACAAGGTAAAACGCCTGCAGGAACTGGAAGTGCGATACAAAACCCGCGAAAAAGAGCAGGAAATTCTGCTGTTGCGTGCAGAAGAAAAGGCCTCTGCTGCCCGCCGCAACTTGTTGTGGACACTGTGGATAGTCTCGATAGCGACAGCCTGTTTCGGCTTGCTGCGCTGGCGCGCCAGGGCCCGCGCTTCGGAATACGAACTGTCCCGTAGCCGCACACAACTTCAGGAGTTTGCCCATATTCTGATTGGAAAAAATGCCCGCCTGATGGAGCTGGAAGAAGCGGCGTCGGACAAACAGGCGCCCATAGCCGACATTAGTCACAACGCAGAAGACAATGAGACATCACCGGGAGGAAGCGATTTGTATAATTTCCGAATCCTGACCGATCAGGACTGGAATGCATTCAAACAGCTGTTCGAACGGAGTTATCCCAATTATTTGCATCGGCTGCGTGCGGCATTTCCCGATATTACCTCGGCAGAAGAACGGCTTGGTTTGTTGCTTAAAATCAATCTGCAACGACAGGAAATCGCTTCCATGCTTGGCGTGTCAGATTCTACAGTAAAAAAAGGCCGCACCCGCCTGCGCCGCAGACTGGCACTTACCGAAGATCAAAGCCTGGAGGAATTCCTGCAGGAGTTGAAATAATACCCTTTAGCAATTGTCCCCTTTTTTGTCCCCCCATTCTTTTCCCATCTCTTTTCCTTAGTTCTGCACATTTGCGCCGTGTTTCGCGACGCTTAACGAATGTTTTTTCAGGCGCTTCAACCCGCGGAACGATGGTCTGTCAATAATCTGATTTTAATATATGAAATACCTTTTCCTGCTTCGGCGCCTGCCACTTTTGTTGCTTTCCGTTATTTCCGGATTTTCTTCCTTTTCACAAAACGCGTTTTTTGAGGTGCTCGCCAACGAGTCGTCGCGCAGCAACTACACTGTTAAACCCGCAATTCAGAAATACAGCCTTTTCCGACTCGACGAGGAAGCCCTTCGCGCGTACCTGGCTGATGCACCCATGCAATTCCAGCAGGAAGGCAACGGAATCCCGCTGGATATTCCGTTTCCCGACGGGCACATGGAAAAGTTTTACATCAAAGAAACCCCGCTGCTGGCGCCCCATGTTGCAGCGCAGCATCCCGATTTTAAAACCTACACAGGCGTAGGCGTCCGGTTTGGGGAACAAACCATCCGTTTTAGCCTGACCTCGGTGGGTTTCGGCGGTATCATCCTGCATGTGAAGGGCAAAACCGTGTACTTTGAATCTTACCAAAGAGGAAGCGGCCTGTATGTCAGTTATTTCACCAGTGATGCCTATGCGCCGGGGCGCACCCCTTCGTATCAATGCGGTGTCGATGGACCCCATGAAGACCCCATGCATCCGCACATGGGAGAAGGGCCGCTGGAATACCGCAACAATACGGGCGCTTTGCTGCGCACGTACAATCTGGCGATTGCAGCAACGGGAGAGTTTACACAGCATACTTTGTACGGCAACGGGAGTGTAACGGATGCGTATGCAGTGATCGTTAATTACGCCAACAACATGGCAGGCGTGTACAGCAGTGAAATGTGCGTTTCGTTTACTCTGGTGAGCGGAACGAGTGTGGTGTACAGCAATCCTGCCTCCGATCCTTATGATAACAACGACCAGGGCTCAATGCTTGATGATAATGTGACGGTGTTGAACGACGAGATCGGTGAAAGCAATTACGACGTCGGGCATGTATTCGGTTATGCCGGCGGTTCGGGGGGCGGTGTTGCTGCTGCGGGATCCGTTTGTTATGATCCCTGGAAAGGACAAGGTGTATCAGGCATGGGCAATGGCTCTTACCCCCAGTCGTTCAACGACCAGTTGGTGTACCATGAAGTAGGGCACCAGTTTGGTATGAGCCACAGTTACAATAGTTCTATACCCGTATGTGAGACCAGAAATCCAGGCACATCCGTCGAGCCGGGCGCCGGAGCCACGATTATGAGTTACGGATTTACTTGTGGTTCAGATGATTATGAAAATATATACGGCCCTGTGCTGCAATTTCACAGTATCAGTTATTCGCAAGCCTACACTTATTTTACCAATACGAATGAAGGGTATGGCGGGAGTTGTCCATTAACCAACCTTACCGGCAATCACCTTCCTGTATTGACGATGCCTGCCGCTAAAACAATTCCTAAATCGACGCCTTTCTCCCTGACGGGCAGCGCTACGGATTCCGATGGCGATGCATTGACGTATTGCTGGGAAGGAACCAATATTGGGACAGAAGTGCCTGGTAACGGTACGCTTGCTGATAAAACCAAGCCGCCGTTTTTTCGTTCGTACGACGCAACAGATTCGGGCACGCGCTATTACCCGCGCTTGGAAAAAGTATTAGACCAAACCTATTCGGGCAAAGGAGACAAATTGCCGTCAGTAGGAGTAGCCACCACCCACCGCATGACGGTGCGCGACAACAACGGCGACGGCGGCGCTACGGTTTACGGAGCGGTTACGATTACGGTGGATGGCAGCGCAGGGCCGTTTTTCGTGTATAACATTTCCAATTCTTATGCACCGGGCGCATCTGTGCTGATAGAGTGGGATATAGCCGGCACTACCGCCGCGCCGGTCAGTTGCGCGCAGGTGAATATTTTGCTTTCAACGGATGGGGGGTACAATTTCCCGACTACCCTGGCGGCAAATACTACCAACGACGGCAGCCAAACCATTTCACTGCCCAATATCAATACCACCACGGCACGCATCATGGTGCGCTGTAGCAACAATTACTTTTTTGATATCACGAACGAATTTGAAATACAAGGCCCATTGCCGGTAGAATGGCTGGAGTTTAGCGCAACGCTAAAAAACAAACGCGACGCACTGCTGCAATGGGAAACGGCCACGGAGACCAACAATGCCGGGTTTGAAGTGGAAATATCCGGCGATGCGGGCCGGACATTTAAAAAAGCGGGTTTTGTAGCGGCAGCACCCGAACGTTCCTATCAGTATACGGTAACAGGGCTGGAAGACGGCGAATATTACTTCCGGCTCCAACAAATAGACCATGACGGCACAGTGTCCTATTCGCCTATCCGTTCGCTTCGTATCGGTCAACAACAGTCTGAGTTGTCTGTTTTCCCCAATCCCGCGCAACAAGTATTGACTGTTCAACTGCCGCAGAAAAGGGAGGGCGACCTCACATTGCAAGTGTTGAACCAGATGAGCCAGGTACTGCGGACCCTGACTGTTTCAGCGGACCAGGCGCTGGTACAGATCGGGATTGAGGACCTTCCAGCCGGCATTTATGTTTTGGAGGTCAGGTTTGGAGGCGTTTTGGAGGCTATTCGGTTTAGTAAGGAGAAGATTTGAATTTGTTCCGGGTATTGTTGTTTCTAAGAGCGTGTTCGGGAATTTTTGACGGAGCATGAAAAAGACGTTTTTCAGGCCCGGCAAAAAATTCCCGAACACGCTCTAAGTTGTAATGATGTCTTATGCCTCCTCATTTTTTCTGTAATTGCTCCACTACGTCCTTGTACCCTTGTTCGTCCCGGATACTTTCCAGGATGGGCTCTGTTTCGAGCCAGTTGAGGTCTTTTAATCCCAGAGTAACGGCTTGTTGAAGACTTTCTATGGCTTTTTCCTTATCGTTTTGAAGGGCGTAATACATGGTCCAGCCGCGAAACACCCGCTCATCCGCTTTCAGGTTTCCTCCCTTTTCCAGGCAGTTTTTTGCTTCCGGGAATTGCAGCGCTTTCAGATGGCTGATGGCAAGATTGGTGTAAAAGCGACTTAAACCGGGGTGCTTAGGGTTCGTTGCCTCCCCTGCATCGACCGATTTTTTACCATATTCAATACCTTTTTCATATTCGCCGACATTCCTGTAATTAACGCCAGTATTGTGATAAGTAGTGGCGAGGTGGGGATGATTGGGCGGTAATGCTTCTTCAAAAATAGCCAGGACTTTCAGGCTGAATTCCAGCGCTTTTTGATGCTCACGCAGTCTGCTGTAAACCGTTGACAGGTTATTATAGGACAAAGCCAGTAAGGGATGCTGGGGGGGCAAGGTTTTTTCTGCGATAGCCATGGCTTTCAGGTTAAATTCCAGCTCTTTTTGAAAATCGCCCAGATGGCCATAAGCGTAAGCCAGGTTGCTGTATGCGCTTACAAAATCGGGATGGACAGCGGGCAGAATTTTTTCAAAAATGGTTACAGATTTCAGGTTGAATTCCAGTTCTTTTTGAAAGTCGGCAAGGTCTCCGTAGATCGTAGCCAGATTGTGGTACGATTGTGCTATATCAGGATGGTCGGCCGGTAAAATTTTTTCTCGTATGCCGAGGGCTTTTAGACTGTAGTCTAGCGCTTTTTTGTGATCTCCAAGATTGTTATAGGCTGTGCTCAGGTTATTGTAGGACATTGCCAGGTATGAGTCGTTCGGCGACAAGATTTTTTCCTGAATAGCCAGCGTTTTCAAGTTAAATTCCAATGCTTTCTGATACTCTCCAAGGTTGCCGTAAGTCCCGGCTAAATTGTTGTAAGAAGCCGCTAATTTGATAGAATCGATGGGCAAAGTCTTCTCCCAGATGGCCAGGGCTTTCAGGTTGAATTCCATCGCTTTTTTGTGCTGGCCGAGGTGTCCGTAAGTGAAAGCCAGATTGTTAAATGTTGTTGCAAAAAGTGTATCGTCTGGCTGCAGGTTTTTTTCGCGAAAATCCAGCACCTTCAGGTTGTAATCCAGTTGTTTTTGAAAGTCGCCATGGTCTCCGGAAAAACTTGCAGCCAATGACAGATAAGCAATCATTTGGGTTTTATCATAGTCCTCTTTTTCATAAATCTCCCTAATTTTCTCATAACATTGCGCTATTTCTCCATACTTAAACTGCTGATCCAGTAAACTGACCCTAAACTCGTACCCTTCAATGACCTGTCGTATTTCCTGCTCCGCTTTTTTCTTCAGCGCGCTGGCCCGGTGATATGCGGTGTCGAGGGCATCTGTGCTCAAAATCTTCAAGGCCCCAGCAACATCATTTTCCTCCTCTATTTTTTTCACCGCTTCCTGTACCAGTTTCGACGCCCGGTCCAGGTTAATACTCGCAATACTAAAGGCCTGTTCCCGGATTTTGGCAGAATCCAGTGCTGCCTGCATCGCGTCCAGTTGTGCGAATAAAGCGCTGATTTGCTGGTAATCTTTATCCTTTTGGGCCAGCAACGCATCCACTTCCTTTTTCTTCTTTTCCAGTTCGCGGTCGGCTGCGGTGCGCAGGATGCGGTAGTACTTCTGCGCAGCGATATCGCGTTGACCGGCGGGGCACACGATGATGTCCAGCATCTCATCCGCACTGGCGGGCAGTTTGGCGGCTTTTACTTCTTTTTCATTGACGAGTTCGATTTTTTTACCGGCTGGCATATCCGCGGCGAGTTCAATCTGGAGTGCTGCACCGTTGCGTTTGCTCTGGAACACCAGGCGGTATTCCCCGTTGTTTTTGGAGTAGTCGCCGTTGCTGTCCTTTTCTTTGATCTGGGCGCCCACGGCTGGTTTGTTGCCGCTGCTTTGGTAGAGGATGCGGCCGCGGAGGATGTTGTTTTGGGTGGGCGTTTGGCCAAATATCTGTACGACGAGGATAAGGCCCGAAAGTGTAAGAGAGGGGCGAGGTGACATTTGAAATGGGAGGTTTAAGTAGTTATCTGGTATCCGTTATCAGGCTTGATACTCAAGCATTTTTTTGAACGATCACTCAAACTGATTTTAACTCGACACATATGTGATCAAATTATTGGTGTTGTACCTGTTGATTTGTCTGCCGGAGGCTACGTAACGCGCCTTGGCAGACAAATCAACAGGTATGGTAAGTCATATTATTATTAAACACACTCTTCAAACAAGAGCTATTTAATAAATTTCAATACAACCGTTTTACTTCCGCAACTGACTTTAGCCAAATATACACCCGCTGCCAGATAAGAGATATCTATGGCAGGCAAATTTTTGCCCGAACTGATATCCAATATTTCATTCCCCGCTTTTTGACCGGCTGCATTATACATTTCCACAGTGGCGAGACAAGGCTCTGGGCTATCAAAAATCAATTGCAAGGTATTGGCTGAAACCGGGTTTTGCAGGATGTCGATGAATACATCTTTGGTCTCCATCTGGATTTTCACCACTTTGCTGTAGGCATAATGAGCATCCAAATCAGTTTGTTGGAGGCGGTAATAACTGAAACCGCTCAACGGATCCTTATCCGTAAATTCGTATAGCCGGGCTTCATGAGAGTCGCCTGCGCCTTTCACCTGGCCGATCGGTTCAAATCGCAGTCCGTCAGTCGAACGCTCGATACTGAAAAAATCATTGTTGGCCTCGGAAAGGGTGGTCCAGACCAGATCAACCTCTTTCCCGTGTACATGCGCATCGAACGACAACAACTCGATGGGCAGCGGCAGGGCGCAACTGCCGGGAACGAGGGCTATCATAGGTCCTGATACTCCCGAAGGCGTTAAACAAAGTGGAACGGTACTATAAGCCATTTTTGCCAGGCCACCATCTGTTTCATTGCCGGAAGGGCTTCTGATGGATGATCCATTGCTTATTGAAAAATGCATCATTTCGCCCGGCGCGATACGGTGCGCGAGGCCGTGCGCGTGGCCGAGTTCATGCGCGGCTACCGACTCAAAATCATATTCCGAAAAGGAAGGACTGGCAGGTCCGTATTCCCAGTTAAATCCTACGGAAGGTGGGTTGTCCCTAAATTGTACGTCTATCTCATCCAAATACCAGACCGTAGTGGCCATGTTGCATGACCCGTTAGCGGTTCCATTAAAACGGCTTGTTGCCCGGCCAATAGTGCTTGCCGGTAAGGTATTGTCGAATGTAACTACAGAAAGGCCATCTGCGATGGTGCCAGAAGTGGTTGTTCCGGCCACATCCCAATTGACATAAGTGGCGCACCTCCAGGTTTCCACAGCCCTTTGGAAGGCTGCTTTGGCATTTGTATTGCTTGAAAAACCGGAAGTAGTGTTATACAGGAACGGAAGTAGTGTTATACAGGAATGTGTAGCCCCCGGCCCCGTTTTTGTTTACTAATGAATACCGTTGACGGGTAGTGGTTCCAAAGCCGGAAAAATTGCTGTTAATATTCAGATGTCCATAATTTACAGTAAGGGAAGAACCGGATGATATTGTACCATTGACATTGATGGGCCCTGTGCCGGCTCTAAAGGCTACTTTATTGGTAATGGCCATGTCTGACCAGGCAGTATTGTCTGTAGCTACACCGGAGGAAGTCAATGTAGCGCCGCCGTCATCAGCATTGGAATAATAAACAGTGCCTGCACTGGCGCCGAAACCCGAGCCCGAAATATTTAAAAAGTCGCCGGGAACAATAGTACCTCCGTTTGTCGGATTGGGCGAAAACGTGGTAATCGGGAAAAACTCGGGCTGGCTGTTTTCATATATCCGGGCTTGAAACAGTTCTCCTTCCGGCGTTCGGACGGGCTCGTGTGTCCAGTTTTCGATGGCTGCAAAAGTAGCCGCTTCGGTCTGCGCAGGCTTTACATGCAGGTCGTGGTACATCCCGAACTGGTAAGTCAGCGCACCCTGCGTTTCGGCATAAGGCAGGGATTGCATGATGTCTGGGTGATTTGCCCGGAAGGATGGGTCGGCCTGCGCCATATTTTCGCCTTCCAAAAACACAATATATTCGTTCTCTGGAGCAATATGCAGGTACGGATAAGTGATTTGTGCTTTGTCGCCCAAAACACCGCCGAGCGTAATTATGGCTACTTGTTTTTGCCCGGTATTGTTTTTAAGATAAGCCTTTACATCCATGATGTTCAGGGTGTAAATATTGCCGTCCACATCATTGTAGCAGTGCTGAGCCGTAAGTTTGCCCAGGATGATGTGACTCGCTTTTTCGACTCTTTGTTGCATTGAAACGGGAATGGATGCGCACTGCGCATATACAGCCTGGTTGCATAGAAACAAGAGTCCAAAAAAGAAGAATGACTGATTGAAAGGTGTAGGCATGGAAGCGATTAACTTTTTCATGAAGAGATTAAATTTTGTGTATGTTGAATAAAGAATAAAGGTATATGTATTGCTTGGAATATGTTTTTGTATCGTGTTTTTTTTAATATTGGATGCACCCTATTGTACATTTGTCAAATGATCGCAGCACTTAAAATTGCCGTATGCTTTTTGTTTTCTTTCGCATGGATGGTTCAGGCCCTGGCCCAGTCCGTAATTCCTCCGCGCAGCATCTGCACAAGCACCTGTTCTGGCGACCTCGGTGAAAACATTTTCCCAGACGGCGATTTTGGCACCGGCATTCCCAATGTGCTGGCCGGCAATCCGGGTATCGCGCCGGGATACAGTTACACCCAGAATCCGCCGCCAAATGATGGGGCTTACACGATCACCAACAACACGACCAACTGGGGCGCATTTGCCGCCGGTTTGTGGATCGACATTGAAGACCACGGGCCGGAATCCAACGGATACATGATGGTGGTAAATGCCAGTTACCAGCCCGGGCTTTTTTACAAAAAACTGGTACCTGTTTGTGAAAATACCTTGTACGAGTTTTCCATCGACGTCATTTCGATGAACACCCCTGGAGCCGGCAATTTTATTCAACCCAATGTGGCCTTTGAAATCGACGGTAACACCGTGTGCGCCACCAATGAAATTGCAGTAACTGCCACCTGGTTTACCTACCGTTTTTCTTTTTCTACTGATCCGGGCACAACGGAAATCACCCTGAGCCTGCGCAACGACGCGCCCGGCGGCTATGGCAACGACCTGGCCATCGACAACATTTCCTTCCGCGCCTGCGGACCCGACATCAATGTGCCGGTCACAGCCTTTTTTTGCGCCGGCCTACCGCTTACGCTGAATGCTTCCCTGGCCAATTCGCCTTATTCACCTACTTTTTACGAATGGCAGTTTTTTAATACCGGCAATAATGCCTGGGAGCAACTGCCCGACGGCAGCGGCCTAAGCCATACCATTGCGCAACCCGGCGACGATGACCAATACCGGCTCGTAGTGGCCAGCAGTGCGACCAATCTCGCTTTGCCTTATTGCAGGGCGGTGTCCCAAAACGTAGACCTGATGCTGGACGACGTTTCGGGTTTTGCCATTACCGGAACGGATACGATTGTCTGCAACGGCGCCCCAGCCGTGCTGAAAGCAGGCGCTTTCGCCGGATATAAGTGGTCTACCGGTGCACAATCGGCTGATATTCAGGCGCCCACACCAGGCTGGTATTCCGTTACGGTTACCACTGCAAACGACTGCCCCGCCACCGATAGCTTGTATGTGTACAAGGTCGACCTCAGCGCGGCTGCCGAGCAGGTCAATCCACATTGTTATGGTTTTGCCGACGGACTGATCCGGGTATTCAATGTGCAGGGCGGCTCCGGCGCCGTCCGGTTTAGTCTGAATGAGGGACAGCCGCAAACACAGGCGTTGTTTGATAGCCTGAGCGCCGGGAATTTCACCCTTATGGTTGCAGATTCGCTCGGTTGTCGTTTGCCTATAAACTTACAATTGGTCGATCCGCCGCCCGTGGGATTATCCATCGGCGGTGACCGGGAGATCCTGGTTTGCGATTCGATTGTCCTGGAAGCCACCGCAGATTTTAACCTTGTCAACTACTTCTGGCAGCCATCTTTCCAGCTCTCCTGCATCGACTGTCCGGCGCCGATGGCTATGCCCATGCAGAGCACCCTGTACACGCTCCAGGCTACCGACGAACGCGGCTGTCCGGCCACTGATTCCACCCGCATCACGGTTTTGCCCCGGCTGGATGTATATGCGCCCAATATCTTCCGGCAGGATATAACCGCCAACGGCGTCAATAACTATTTTACCCTGTTTCCTTCCAAAAGTGCTACACTGATCAAACGTTTTGAGGTATTTAACCGCTGGGGGGAACTGGTTTTTCAGCGAGAAAACGAACTGCCCGGGTCGACTACCCTGCGCTGGGACGGCACTGATTTTCGCTCAAAAACGCTCGATGAAGGCGTGTTTATTTGGCTGGCGGAAATTGAGTTTTCGGATGGAGGCGTGCGGCAATACAGCGGCGATGTGACTTTGTTGCGGGGCTGAAACAGGGTAGGCAATAGCACCGGCCATCATTCTTGAAAGTCAAACAAAACCTGACATGCAGCATACTCCCCGGCGTATTTTTATCAGACAACTGGCCCTTTCTGGTGCAGCAACAGCATTGTTGTTGCCCCTGGAATCATTTGCAACCACGAATGTGAACGCGTCCAAAATTAAATTACCCGGTGGCGCTGTCATCCTGTTTCAGGGTGACTCCATGTGCTTGTGCTCTGCGAACCCTTTATTTTGCCGGTCGGCTATGTAAAAGACAACTGGGAAGCCTTTCATGCGGACATTCAACAACGGCAGGCAGTAGTTCGCAAACTGGCCGTTCGGTACAATACTGTTTTTGTTGGTTTACAGGAGGTTTTTGACAAAGCCTGCGAGAGGGCCAGTGCGGATTACTGGATTTGGGATGGCGTGCATCCTACTGTCGCCGGGCACGAATTGTTGACCAGGGCGTGGCTGAAAGCTGTTGGAAAGGTGGTTTCGTTGTAGTTGGCTGACTCCAATTTTCAGATAGCCAGTAAAACGATCAACTAGTTAGAGACCGTCAAATGTTACTATTATGAACCTTATATTAAAGAATTTCCTGTCTACTATTTTTATTTTTTTACCCTTGTTTTTGATGCAATGCACGCAAAAGCAGGATTGCGCACAAAAAAAACCGGATGAGGAGTATTTGACTGCAATACAATGTGAGGCGGATTTTTCCTTACTGAAAGGCGCACCTTTATCTATGCAGTATACGCAGGTGGATGCCGTCAAGTTGGTATATGATGTAAATACGGAATTACTGTATTATATCAATAATGATAAATACCGGTTTCACTATGATTTTTGCTCCAGGTACCTGGAATACCCGAAAGATTTAAGTGAATTTAATGTTACAGAATACGGCCATTCCGGGGTGAGGCGTTTTTTACTGGCTAATCTGAATTATTACAAGTCTTCGGATAAATATGTGCTGGAGTTTTTTTCAGATGATCGGATCACCGCGCCGCAGATTTCCAAATTATTCGAACAGGTTGCACAGAGTGTTTATTTCCGCGATAAATTATGCTTGCTTTCCAACGCGAATGTGGCGGATAAGTTAGCGGACTTCGATGCTTCCCGTATTATTTCTGTGGATCAACTTTTTGGCAACCAGCAGTACCAGCCGATGGTACTTGAAAAATCTTACGGTTATTTACAAAAAGTAGGAAAAAATGACTTTGACGCTCATGTTTTTTCGAGCCGCGACATCATCTTCACCGATTTTTTGCCCAACGATATACCCTTTTGTCAGGGCATACTCACCACAGCGTTTCAGACGCCTTTAGCGCATATCAATATTTTATCCCACAACAGAAAAACGCCAAATTGTGCATTTAAACGGGCGTGGAATGATAAAAACATTCAAAAATTTGTCGGCAAACTGGTGTCTTATGAGGTACGCCAGGATACTTTTTACCTGCAAGAAGTAAAACTAGAGGTGGCGCAGGCTTTCTGGGATGGGAAGCGCAATAACCCAATGAGAAAACTGAAGTGTAACCTGAATGAAACTGAATTGCTGGAAGTTCATAAAATAAACAGAAACGCTGTGGCTTCGGTTGGTGCTAAAGCGGCGAATTTTGGCGAACTCGAGAAGATTATTCTGCCCGATCATTCTAAAATCCCCATTCCAGAAGCGGCTTTTGCTATTCCGTTTTATTATTACCAGCAGCATATTACGCAGCATCAGTTGCAGCATCAGATTGATGCAATCCTGCTCAGCGACAGCATTTCAAACAACAGAACACTGCTGTACAAGCATTTAACGGCACTTCAGGACAGTATCGAAGCAAAACCCCTGCACCGCGGACTGCTGAAAATGCTGACGGATAAACTGAAATCCAGTAAGGGTTTTACCGAGTTCAGGTTCCGGTCATCAACGAACGCAGAAGATATTCAGGGATTCACAGGCGCTGGTTTATATGCTTCCAAGACGGGAAGCCTGACTAACCCCGATAAAAGTATTGAACGTGCTGTAAAAAAGGTTTGGGCAAGTCTGTGGACGCCGCGCGCCTTCGAAGAGCGTATGAATGCGCATATTGATCAGTCGAATCTGGCAATGGGCGTTTTGGTCCACCGGGCTTTTGGTACGGAGGAGGCCAATGGGGTTGCCATTACAAAAGACCTATACCGCGATGGATATCCTGCCATTACAGTAAATGTCCAAAAAGGGGAGTACAGCGTAGTATTGCCTGAAAACCAGGAAATACCGGAGCAATTTCTGGTCAAATTTTCAAGTGCCGTGACAGGAAGCGATGCCATCGCTGTGGATTATATTTCGCATTCTTCACTGAATAATTTTCAACCCCTGCTAAGCATGGATGAAATCAAATTGCTGTCATCCTATTTATACGCTATCAAAAAGCATTTTTACTATGCCAGCGGCCGGGCGGTATTGAGCACCGATTTTTTTAATTTCGCAATGGATATCGAGTTTAAACTGGATAAAGGCAGCAGGAAGATATATGTGAAACAGGCAAGGCCCTATTGAATAGAGCCGGGTGTTTTGGGATCTATCTGCTTTTCCGCAAATCCATCACCGCCACCACAGCAGTAATTAAAAACGGCAGACTGCAAACGATGATCTTCCAGTGCATCGACAGCACCCCGATAACCAGCAACAACACCATAATGGTACTCAGGCAAATTAAACCGCTGATAAACAGTGCTTTAGCAGGCTTTTTTTGAAACAACGCAACCAGCAGCAACACCTGCCCGATCAGCGGCAGTATGGTGAAAGGATGAATCGCAGCAAGGGGATCGCTCCAAAGTTTTTGAAGCACGACGGCTTCCAGTTCAAACAGAAATCCGTTGTTACCGCCGCCCCATTCGAGGTAACCGATGAGGGAACTGAGCAGCAGGAGAAGAAGAAGGATGGTTTGTTTTTTCATGGCGGGTAAAGCTGTTAATGTTAGATCCTTAACGAACCGCGGAAGCCCCTGGCGGCATAATATGATTCTGCGCCATTGTGGTACACGAAGACATTGCCGTAGCGGTAATCGGCAAAAATAGCGCCACCGAGTTTACGGATATCGGCAGGCGTTTTGATCCAGCTCGATGTTTTGGTATCAAAATGCCCGAATTGCTGCAACTCCCTGTATTGTTGTTCCGTCAGCAACTCGATGCCCATATCGGCGGCCATTTCAGTCGCGCTGTTTTCCGGTTTGTGTTCTTTCCTTGTCTCCAGCGCTTCATGGTCGTAACAAAGGCTTCGGCGACCTTTGGGGCTTTCCGCTGCGCAATCGTAAAAAATATACGCGCCGGTCTGCTTGTCGTGACCTACTACATCGGGTTCGCCGCCGGTACTTTCCATGGCATGAAGCGACCACAGTTTTTCCGGATCCGCTTCGAGTTTTGCCTGCACTTTTGCCCAGTCCAGGTCTTTATGGCGGTTCATGTTTTTGTCAAAACGGGCCTTTAAGGTGTGGAGCAGTTCTTCGCGTAGTTTGGGCGACAAGTCTTTTTTCATGTTGTGCATGTTATTTGACTACAAACATATGGGTAGTTGTTAAGAGTATGTTCCGGAATTTTTGTTTCCATTCAGCACGGCATACTCCGAGGGCCTATCTTTGCCACTTATTTTGCACATCCAGACATGCGCTATTTTTTGTTTATTCCCCTGTTATTCAATTGTTTATACGGCGTTGCACAACATGCCGCCTCGCTTCCGCCGGGTATCCAGCGTTTGCTGAGTGCTTATCCGCTCCACCTGAAACGATATGAAAACAACCACATCGTCTGGAAAGACGGTTCAACTATCAGGTATGACGACGGGCGGCTGAAAACGGAAGAGGAAGCCTTCGACTCGACCGATCTGGAGGATCAAATGAATGCCCTGACCTACGAGCCGGGCATTCCGGTGGATACGCCCACCTACAACTGCGACCCCGGCACCCTGCGTTGCCAGGAGTTTTTCATGAAAATGTACGGGCATAGCGAGGAGGAAGTGCGGCGTCGCCTGGTTGCTGTGACCTGGCCCGCTCCCAAACCCGGACGTACCAAACGCATCTGGGTTACTTCCGTCAACGGCGTGAACAGGCACCTGCAAGCCGTTGCCAATGAACTGGCAGCACGCCCGCATTTGCGCCCGTACGTGACCGATATCGGTGGAACCTTCAACTGGCGGCCTATTATGGGCACCAATCGCATGAGCCCGCATTCATTCGGCATTGCCATCGACATCAATACGAGTCGCTCCGAATACTGGAAGTGGGACCACCGCGACAACTGGCAGATGGATTCGGTAGAGTTAAACCTGCAATGGCGCAATTCCGTGCCGCTTGAAATCGTGGAAATTTTCGAGCGACACGGATTTATCTGGGGGGGCAAGTGGTTCCATTACGATACCATGCACTTTGAATACAGGCCTGAAATGCTGCCGGCTCGACAGGGTAAGGCAGTCGCGAAGCCAAAAGGCAAGGCAAACAATCGCTCTTAGTTTAAAAAGGCACGTTTATCGTAATACGGTTGATGCATAAAACCCCGGCAGGATAGGAGAATCTATATTTCTGAGCTAATTTACCTCGCAGAACGAACCGCTCTGAAACCGTAAGCAATATCTTGTGGTCCATCACCCCAAGCACCATAAAGTCTGTGACCTGTTTCACCTCTTGGAGATCCTACCATATTCCAAAAGTAATAGCCACCACCCCGGTAACTAATTCCACCTTTGCCATCATACCAGTTGGGCCAGTCTTCATTTGTGGCTGTCCCTTTGTAACCCATCAATTTACCATCGCCGTGTGTGCCTTGAAACAACCTGCCTTTTTCATTTCCCAATGAAACACAACGCTCCCATAAACTTTTATTGAGGTCCATCACCCAATAGTAAGAAGCGCCGAAGATTTCAAGGTTGGTGTCGGACAAATCTCCCTCGCTATATGGTTGCTCCAACACCAAATCGCCGGTATCATTGAAATACCGGCTCAATTTTTCATTGGAAGCATTGCCCCACGGAAATGAATTGGCTACATCGGGCCTCACCGGGCCACGACAGGCTTTTTCATATTCCAATTCTGTCATTGGTCGTAACCCGGCCCAATCTGCAAAAGCGCAGTCCTCATCCCAACTTAAAAAACTTGCCGGCCTGTTTATTGACTTAGTTTTGTACTTCCCATCTTCGAGATAAATTGACCCTCTTTCCTTATTATAATTTTTGCCTCCGAAATTGGCCCTGGGGTGACTGTAATAATTGCCGATAGCGTTTAAAAACGAACAATAAACGCCTTCTGTCAATTCATACTTCATCATATAAAATGCATCATATCCCTTGGGAAAAGCGGCAGGCACCGGGCCTTTCATATCACCTTTGTAATTAGGTTCATTGCTGTTTTCATAATAAAGATTACCCTTGAGTGTACCCACTGTAATAGCAGATTCGGCATTTACCTTGTAATAATCATTGCTGCCAAATTCATAAAAAGCGGCAGCATGGCGTTGAGCGGAAGTATCTGCTTCACCTGCATAAAAAGAGCCTTGTGGTATGTAAACCATTTCAACACCTTGCGTAGATACATACATCAAATCATCTGAAATACCTGTAATTTTAGACATGTCCAATTCTACTTTTATTCTCCAACTCACAACTCCTCGGTGTTTCCTGTCAGGAAAAATCATAATGCCCATACCATCTTCCGGAACAAAGAATGAAGGGTTGATGCCATTGTTCTGATAGTTATGAATGAAAGTATGTCCCGTTTTTTTAACGAAGCCATGCACTTTAGACCATGCTTCCTGCTTTGCATTTAATTTAAAAAAAATCCAGGCTGCATCGTAATTTTTTTCATTTCGCCACGCATTTTTCCAGCTAACTGTAATCCATGCCGTTAATGTCGGATTTCGTTCATCTCTGGGGTTGCCATCGAAAACAGTGTTCGTAATTTGCAGGTCGGTTGCATATACGGGAAACAATGATAATATAAACATTACGATCAATAACACCTTGCATATGCTGGTTGTAAAACACATTGGGTGGAGAAGTAGGTTCATGTTAAATTTATGCTTTAATGTGAATGACTGTATGGCCAACGGTTTAGAATAAAAACCTGACAATTCACGCGCCACCATGAATGTGAACAATCGGCGGATTATCGCCAATTGTAATGATTTGTCTACTTATATCTTTATAGAGACTTCCACTGTGTTTTAGTTGCAAAAATGCAGTAGTTTTTATAGATTTGTGTAAGATTTTGACCTTCCCTGGTAGCAGTTGCCGAGCGGTTTAATACAACAAGGCGCAGTTGCACATATCGCCGAAGCGTCGACCCCAACTCGGGGATACAGGCAGCATAAATGACCTGAAACATGAATTTTCCAACCCTTACCCGGTTTCTTCAGCGCCCCGGCGATACACAGGAAACCCACGAATTAAAAACCACTCTTGCCCTTTTTACATTTAGCGTCGTGTTACCGGTTTTTTTCCTGACCGGGCTTTGTTTCTGGTGGAACTTACCCGTGCTACGTACCTACGGTTTGGTGTTGTTGGGTTATTACGCGCTATCTATGGGCCTTTTTTTTTGGTTCAGACGTTATGTGGAGTGGTTTTACTATGTCAACCAGTTGGCAGTGCTGTCCATTACCCTGTTCACGGTGGCGCGGCTGGGCGGTATCCTGCATTCAGGCGGGTTGTTGTTTGCAGCGCTGGCAATCGTGATTTTCTCATTTGTTTACCCCAGTATTCGGCTGGCAATTTTCGCTTTTTCTGTTTTTTCGTGCGCTGTGGTTGCGCTGGCGCTGGCACAACCCTGGCTCAAACCTGCCCCTGAAATTTTACGACCCAACATCAACCTGATTTTCACGGTGATGAACCTGTTGTGGATACTGGTTTTCATTGTGCTGGTTATTTTTTATGTTTTTCAAAAAAGAGCCAAAGACGAAAAGGAAAAAACGCGACACTTGCGCGAACTTGATAGCCTGAAAACCCATCTTTATACCAATATCACTCACCAGTTCCGAACCCCGCTGACCATCATTTTGGGGGCTACCGACCCGCCTGCACAAAGCACAATACCGCTCGAAGGCCGGGGTGGACGACTCGATCTTATTCGGCGGAACGCCAACCGGCTCCTGCGGCTTGTTAACCAAATGCTTGCGCTCTCCCGGCTTGAATCCGGGGCAATGCCCATCAACAAAATCAGGGGCGATATTTTGCTGCTGCTGCGCTATTTTTTGGACTCGTCCCGAAGCATGGCCGAACGCAAAAACGTACGCCTGCATTTCCTGTCGAGTCTGCCCGCGCTTGAGATGGATTACGACCCTGATAAACTCGAAGACATCGTATCTAACCTGCTTTCCAATGCCATTAAATTCACGCCGACAGGCGGTGACGTGTACCTGACGGTCGATTATTTTGAAAAAAACGGAGATACGCCGCAATTTTTACTGAAAATACGTGACACTGGTATCGGCATCCCGGCCGAGAAACTGGGCCTCATTTTCGAGCGTTTTTTCCAGGTTGACAGCGAAAATGCGCATGTCGAAGAAGGTAGTGGAATTGGCCTGACCCTGGTAAAGGAGTATACCAAACTACTGGGGGGCAATATTTCCGTGCAAAGCACGCCCGGAAAAGGTACTGAATTTTTGTTGACGCTGCCTGTTTCCCGCGAGGCAAAACAACTCGAAAGTAAACTGGGAGCACCGCACCCAAACCTTTTTGGAGAAGACAAGCATGTCGACGACGAAATGGACTTTGAATACGCGTTGACCGACCCGAAAAGCGGCAGACCGGTGTTGCTTTTGGTAGAAGACAACGCCGAACTACGGCATTATTTGCAGAGCATCACCGCGCCGTTTTACGACGTGCAAATTGCCAGGAATGGCGAGGAAGGCATCGAGCGGGCCCTCGAAATCGTGCCCGACGTCATTGTTAGTGACGTCATGATGCCCGTCAAAGACGGTTATGAGTTGTGTCTCGCCCTGAAAAACGATTTCCGTACTAACCACATTCCAATCATATTACTGACCGCCCGCGCCGATGCGGAATCGAAATTGACAGGCCTCGAGAAAGGTGCGGATGCTTACATGGCCAAGCCGTTTCAAGCCAAAGAATTGTTGCTGCGTTTGCGCAAACTGATTGAATTGCGTGAAAAACTGCGCATAAAATACAGCCTTGCCCGCACGATCGCCGCAGACGAGTCTGCCGCTCCTGGTTTGGACGAGATTTTCATGCGAGACCTGCACCGGATACTCGAAAAAAAACATGCAGACGAAAATTTCGGCATCGAACAACTCTGCACGGACATGCATATCAGTCGCGTTCAGTTGCACCGCAAACTGGTTGCGCTGAGCGGCCAATCGGCTTCACATTTTATCAATAGTTTTCGCCTGGAAAAAGCCGCCAGGCTGCTGCGGACGACCCGAGAACCGGTTTCCAAAATTGCCTACGAAGTGGGTTTCCGGGACGCAAATTATTTCGCAAAAGTGTTTACTAAAGCCTACGGGGCGGCTCCAAGCGAGTGGCGCTCAGGCGGGAAACAATAATCCCTGTTTTGAAACAAAAACACCCGAAAAAACAATGTTTTGTCCACATTTTGGAACAATAACCCTGCTATTCGGGAAGGAAGCGCCAGGAAATTTGTACTGACAAACAAATTTTTTTCCACCAAACAAAATTTAACCATGCGCTTTCTTCTTCTTCTTTCAACCGCAGTTATACTTACCGCCCTTTCCTGCAAAAAAGACGATTGCACCGATTGGCAAACAGTGGACGTCACTGGAAATTACACAAACACGCCTGATCCAACAGGAGGTTTTCACAACGTAGCCTTGCCCGATGGCTCAACGGTTCCCGTCCCGAAAAAATACAAGGTCGGCGGTTCGGATAACGTCCTTGGCGCTGTTGACGCAGCCAAAAGCATTCTGGAGGTGCAAACTGTCGTCTTCAATCTGAAAAACGGTGCCTTCGACATGAGTATCCACATCACTTTGTATGCCAGTACTGGCGACCAAATCCACTTAGAGGGCACAGCACAGGTCTACGCGGACAACACTGGTCTTTCGTGGTTTCACTACGCCGATGGCACCGGAAAATTTGTTGGCATCTCCGGTTGGCTGAATAGCAGCACTACGACAAACCCAACTACAGGGGTGAACACGGTTGTGGGCACCGGTGAAGTAACGTACAAGAATTAATACAAATTTTTGAGCGTGTTCAAGGAACAGGAGTCATCCCGGAAATCAGGGATGGCTCTTGTTTGGCGAACACGCTCAACTTTTTACAGTGGGGTAGGGGGGAAGACCGATGGATTGGGCTTTCCTCTGAACACTGTTTTCATTAAAAAAAACAATCCTCCCATGAATATTTCAAAAATCCCGTTGCTCCTGCTTTTGCAAGCCGTTGTTTTTCATGTGTTCAGCCAAACCCAGGCCGAAATCAGCCCGAAACTGCAAGGCTTGTTGCCCCTCGAAATCGCCCGTGAAACGGAAGTTTATTTCGGATATGGTGAATTGAAAACCAATTCGGCGGCTGAGATTTCTGTCATTGTCGAAGTTTCCTCGCCGGATGTTTTTGCCCAAATAGAAAGCCTCGGAGGGCATGTGAACACTCGGCAGGGCAACCTTGCTACTGTTCGGATACCCAAAAAAACACTGCTTGCAGTTGCCGGATTATCGGGCGTGGTCGCACTCGAATATAATAAGGTAATACCCCAAACCAACATCGCACGGCAACACACCCGCGCCGACCTGGTGCAACTGGGCCTGAATCCGCTGCCACAGGGCTATACCGGGCAGGGCGTAGTTGTAGGTGTAATAGATGCAGGTTTGGATTTCAGGCACCCTGATTTTCGGGACCCATTGGATCCCTCCAAATCGCGTATTCTGGCGGCTTGGGATTTGCTGTCTGACCAAGGAAACCCGCCACCAGGATACAGTTACGGTTCTTTTTGGACGCGCGCACAAATCGAGGCCGAGTTTGGCGCCAACCCGCCCGGATTGGTTGATTTGGAAAATATCGATGCGTTTGGGCACGGTACCCACGTCACGGGTATAGCAGCGGGCAATGAAGGTATGGCTCCGGGCGCGGATATCATATTTGTGAATGACGATGGCTCAGATGTCGGATTTATAGATGCGATCAGTTTTATCCGCGATTATGCTAAAGCCGCGAACAAACCCTGTGTGATCAATATCAGCTCCGGCACAAGCCTGACCAATCACACCGGAAGTGATTATTTTTCCCAAATGACGGATAACCTGCTGTCTGGCACGGAGCAATTTGCCATAGTTGCCGCTGCGGGCAATGAGGGTTCCACGCGTAGCCATTGGGGTGGTCCATACATGCACAACGACACTGTCATGATGTTCACAGGGGTGCCAGGCGGGATGTACCTGTATTTCCAGATTCCTAAAATCTATGCAGACAGCCTGTATTTCGCAGTAGGAGCGGATAGCGCTTTTTTTGACATTTCCCAACTTGCTTTTACAGGCAGCGCCCACTTTGTCGATGCGACTCCCTGGAAAAAAATATCATCTATGACTGCCTATCAAACGGAATGGCTCTTTCGTGAAAGCGGCGACACGGCTGCGGTAGTCGAGTTTTACCCCAGAAGTATCAGTGGCGTAAATTATTACGAGTTTTTTGTGGCCATTGGAGATATTGCGCCGGGAGCCAAATGGAACGAACATCCGGAAGGCCTGGACTTGTTTCGGTTGATGTTTCGCGGAACGGGTAGTTTCGATGCTTGGATGCAAGGCGGTCCTTTTCTTTCTTTT
>JADLCC010000283.1 GCA_020847425.1 Saprospiraceae bacterium | reverse complement strand
GCCATGGAACAAGGGGCCGAGGTCATCAACATTAGTTGGGGCTTTTATGATGAGGATGAACCTGTTATGCTGGGGAAAATTATGGATGAAGCGGATAAAAATAACGTCATGATCGTGGCCGGGATGGGCAACCGCGGCATTTATATCGGCACATCGGGCGAACGGTTCTGGCCTGCCTGCTATGCCAACAAACCAAATGTCATCTCCGTTGGGGCGGTTGTTGACAAAACCAGCCATCGGTTGGCCGATTTTTCCAATTGGTCTTTGGATGCCAATGTGATGACGGTGAGCGCCGTGGGACAAGATGTAATCAGCACCTATCCGATGCATCTTACCCCCAGTACTACCACGATAGGAGGGAAAAAAATAGTAAGCGGCTGGGTAAAACAATCGGGTACCTCCATGGCAACACCCTATGCATCCCGTACGGTGGCAGTTATGAAAGGTATTGGGAAAAAAGACCCGGCATTGACGGTTTCAGATATCAAACATTTCATCCAGATCAATGCATCTACCCAACCGAACAGGCAATATGACCACATGCAACTATGCACCCAGATGTGCAACACGTCCATTCCAATTCACTAGTTTTTGATGTTCAAAAGCCTGCTTAATTTTTGTCCCCTTTTTTTTGCGCTAAGCCCTTCCAGCCCGCACTGTGATGGGCTTAGCGCCTTTTTGTTCAAACGATGGCAAACGCTCCGGGCGGACTTGCTCTTTTGTTTGTTTTTTGGTCTGGCTTGCCTGATGTTCAACGGCAGTTGCAGCCGGCCGGCCGAACCTTTTAATACAGGGCAGGTCGATTCGCTTAAAACATTGATTATCAAAAACTTAATAACGAATCCTGAGGTCGAAAAACAGGTGCTCGGAATACAGCATGGAATAGAACGTTTGCAGGACTCTGCGGCCATGGACCATGCCGCAACGCTGCTCCACAAAGCAGGAAACGAACTGATGGATAACAGCCGTTATGCGGAAGCGCGCGCTTTTTATTCGACCGTTTTGCCCATTCGTCAACAGATATCAGGAGATAGCAATGATATAAATATCCTCAAAGCGCTGCACAACATCGGTTATTGTTACCTGCAAACAGAAGAAGACAACCTGACGGCCTTGAGTTATTTCGACCGGGTGGATATTCCGACGTCCAAAAAATTATTCCTCCTGTATTTTATCAACAAGACACGGAAAGGAATGGCGCTGCGGAAAACCGGACAAGAGAAAGACGGCTTGAAGCATTTTCAAATTGCCTATGACACGCTAATGATCAACCCTGAACCTGTTTCGGTGAACAGATTTCTGGCCGATTTGCTGACCGCTTATTCGAGTTGCCTGCGCGATCAGGGTAACCTGGCCGATGCGATCCGGATTTGCCAGGACGGGATGGAAAAAATAGGTAAAGGGCAATTGGACGATAACCCGGAAGTACTGCTGGCGCTCGGAAATGTCTGGCAGGATTCCCTGAAAAACTGCCGTACCGCAGGGGATAGACAATACGCATTCGGCAAAGCGGAACAATACACGCTAAAGGCTTTGCACCTGTATGAGGCGGACGAAAAGAAAGCCAGGACAGCAGGGATTACCGCTGGCAATCTGGGGGAGATGTACCGCAGGTACGCTGCTTCCGGACCAGGTTTTGAAACCTATTACAGGAAAGCGGAAATTGTTTTGCGCAATTCAATCACGCTTAACCGGCAGGTAAAACCTGAAAATTTCAACCTTGCACACCTCTACATGAACCTTGGAGAAGTGTACTACGACCAGCACTTGCTGGACACTGCATTGATTCAATACGACCTTTCACTCCAATGTCTTTTCCCTGAAAATCAATCGTTTACACTGCAAAACCTGCCGCCGGTCGGCCAACTCAAAGGCGTACCCATAGAGAAACTCACTTTGCTCAGTAATTACGCGCAGGCGTACCTCGCCCGGTCTTCTGCAAACGCGAACGACCTGGTCAGCGCGGCGGCTATTTATGATTACCTCTTCGCCTATATCAACCACCTGCGCGGTGAAATGATGAGCGACGAAGCCAAACTGGAACTGGCCGCCAAATCGCAGGATTGGCTGCACGATGCATTCGATGGCAACATGCGGCTCTACCGCGAAACCAGGGCGGCACAGCACCTCGAACGGGCTTTCCAGATCAGCGAGCAGGGCAAGGCATTTGCCTTGCTGGAGGCTGCGCGGCTGCGCAATGCTTCGGCCAAATTGCCGGAAGTGGAAAAACGCGAACGACTGTTGCTCGCTCAAGCGGATGCTGCCCGGACCGAAGCGGAAATAGCGGAAGCAGGCAAGCAAAAACTCGAATTCTTCAGGTTTTTGAGGGACAAACACCCGGGTTACTACAACCTGAAATACCAGGGCCTGAACAAAACCATGGCCGAAATCAGCGCTGTTCTGGATACGAACCAGGCTTTGGTGGCCTATTTCTGCCAGGATGCCCTTTTGTATGCTTTTATGTTGAATGGCGGACGGCTGTTTGTCGATTCCTTTCCCGTTTCCAAAAACGAACTGAACCTGCATGTCCACCGTTTTCAGCAACTGCTGGGCGCCGGATTTTCAAATCCGGCGGACACGGCAAGCGAAAAAGCGCTTTCCGAAGAGGCATACCTGCTGTATCAAATGGTTTTCAAAGGCCTGGAAAAATTTGCGCCGCCGGAACGGCTGGTTATTGTGCCGGACGGGCCATTAAGCAATATTCCTTTTGAAGCGCTGTCGATGCGCCGTGGGCCTTCTGGTACCGGTCAAAAGGATTTCCTGGTTTTCCAGCACGCCTTTTCCTATTGCTTTTCGGCCAATATGTTGTGTGAAATGAGCGCCTACACGGTGCCTGCGTCGCTGCAACCTAAACTGGCCGTTTTCGCCCCTGCTGGCAACGAACAAAACCCCCGGAAAGAAATGGAAAACATCGCTGAAAGGGTGCCGGCAGTCACTTTTCCGCCCGAAGAGTCCACCAAATTCAACTTCGCAGCGGCCTGCCTCGAGTATGCCTATATCCATGTGGCGACCCACGGCCTGATGGAAAAAGACCCGAACCGGAGTTACATTCGTTTTACCGATCCCCGTAACGGCACTGATACGGCATTGGTACTCAAGGAATTGTACAACATGCGTTTAGGGCAGGACCTCATCACTTTTTCCGCCTGCGAAACGGCCATCGGGCAATTTCGCGCCGGAGAGGGCAATATGAGCCTGGCCAGAGGACTGGCTTATTCAGGCGTGCGCAGTTTCATCACCACACTCTGGAAAGTGCCTACCGACGGCAAGTCCCATATTCTGCCCGATTTTTACGAGTCGATGTTCCAACAAGGTTTGCCGAGGGATGTGGCGCTGGCCCGGGCTAAATGTCATTTCCTGGAAGACAAAGGCCGCTCCCGGCACCCGGGCAACTGGGCGGGGCTGGTGCTGATCGGGGCGAGTACAGCGCCCGAAACGGAGCCGCATTCGTATTGGGTATATGCCCTGGTCGGATTGGGGATACTACTGATCTTGTTCCTTTCCTGGAAGTATTATCGGAAATAACTCTTGTTCATTTCTTATCCAGGAAATCCACCACTTCCTGCGCATCCTGGCGCAGGCTCCTGTAACCGTCCAACTGCGGCAACAAGGCCTCCAGCGCCGTCCTGATCTCTGCACGGCTTTTTTTACCCTCACCCAGTTCCGCCAGTATCCTGTTGAAAATGAGCGCGTTGTGCACATCAAGGTCTTTTGGAATATAAGCCCCGATGACCTCGTAATGCGTGATGCAGCGCTCGAAAGCCGTCGCTGCTTTCTGGTATTGGGCATCTTTCAGATACAAATGCGCCAGGTAGTATTCTGCCAGGCAAAAACCACCTGGGCAGTCTTGGGTCATTTGCTCCAGCCGGGGAATGGTAGCCTCGCCGTTGCAAAAAATATCAGTTGCAGGCAGCGCGGCCTGCCCCGGACAAAACGGGTCCTGGATGTGGCTGCTCATGAATTGCCGGGAAGGTGGCGCTGGATCTGACTGCCCTGCAACAATAAACCAGGCAACCAACGCCGTGGCGACCAACCCGCTGCCCAGCAACAACTTCCCCATGGTGCTGTCCCACAAAACGCGCAGGTGAAACCACCAGGGCAGGGTAGGCTGCGGCACGGCGCCGTAGGCCTGGTAAGTTTCTTCTACCAGTTGTCTGGTTTCTTTCGCTTTTGAAGTCGGCGGTTCGTAGGCATCGATGGAATACTGCAAAAAGGCCTTTTTTAATTCCGCGCTTCGCTCCAGATCTGCTTCAAACTGCTTTTCCGCCCGCGGACTCATCTTGCCCGCGAGGTATGTTTTTATTTGTTGTGTAAAAATGACGTTGCTCATGTTTTGTTGGTTTTATGGGTTAGTTATCGTCAAAGTCGAATGGATTAGTCCCGGCCAGGCCCCTGAATTTGTTCCGGCAATCGTGCAGGTGCACCGGGATGGCGATCGGAGAATAACTTTCCGGTCCGTTTTTTTTGCTGCCACATTCGTCCTGGAGCAATGCGGCCAACTGTTCTTTGTCTTTCACCGGCGGCGTTTGCAAATAGCGCCACCTGAGCAGGGTTTCACACTTGCACTCCATTTTGCTCAGGATGTTTTCTATCCAGGCCCTCAACTTGTAACCGCTGTCTGATGCGCCCAGTAATCCGCTGATCACCTGGTCGAATGCCTCGTCCTCTTTCAAGTCGCGCAGGGCTTTTTCGCACATATTCTGGCAAAGCCTGCTGAAATAACCTTTCACATTCGTGCGCGGCCCCCGGCCTTCATCCACCTCATTGATGAGTCCAAAAATGGATTCCATATACAGGTCTTCCCATTCCGGGTACTTGTTCGCGATACGCGGCAGGTAACGCCGATACCAGTAGAATGCATACTGCCGGATAAACTCCAATTCAAAAAGCAGCCTCACCCCTTCCTTCCTTTCCGCTTCGCTGCCCCGGAGCAGCGCCATGATGTCCATACTGTCGTGGGGAATATTCATCCTTTGATGTTAAGTGAATAAAATGCCATAAGGTTAACCCCTGCTGCGCATTTTTTTTTAAAAAAGTTGGTTCGCTGGCTTAATGGTTCCTGCTTTTGTCCACGAATATATGTCTACAGTGTTCAAAAGCGCTAAGACAAATGTAAAATAATTACCCTATTGGAAAAGATACCCTGTATCACCCCTTTTATCTTCAAAATGATGAACCATGAAAATGACTGATGAGATGTTTTATGTGCCGGCTGTCATAGCCACCCGTAACCCTTGTTTCCCCAAACAGGACGGCTAATAAACCCAACCCAACCACAGCGCTTTACCCCGGGCCTGTGCTGAAAACCTGATTACACCTGAACGAGCAATGCGCCGGCGCCCGGAGCGATTTGGGGGCTGGGCGCATTGTTTATTGGGTGTTTGCCTTGGCGAATGTTTCAAAATCGCCACAAAAAACGATATAGTTATTCATTACACTGGTGTCATTCCGACGATAGGAGGAATCTGGCCAAGAGAGAAACGGAAGCACTCATTTCACGCTGGGCCAGATTCCTCCTATCGTCGGAATGACACCAGTGTAAAAGGTACATTGTTCGTTTTTTGTAGCCAGTTTGTGGTGGGTGGGATGATTTACAGGCGTTTAGCGTACAGCCCTTAATTCTTCCAAAATCTCTTCCTCTGAAATATCAAGATTTGGCAATTCCTTATCCAGCAATCGCCATTGCGCAGCGAATGTTTTTTCCCAGATAGTGCGGGCAATCTGTTCTTGTTCAGTGCGGGAAAAACGACTGAATAAAGCCAGGAACTGGGCGATAGTCAAATCTTGGGGATTGCTAAGTTCTGCACTCATGTGGTGGTTTTTTTGCAAAAGTATGGGTTTTTATCGTCACTTCAAACCATTTGTCATCCAGGCAAGGCATTTATACAGCGTTTCTTTTGGCTATGGTTTTCCCTTCATCCATGATGAGGTGAGTTGCCCCGGCCGTCGTTGTGCGTCCCCGCCAACGACAAGTTACCACGCAAGCCAAGCAGGTTGAAACCTGATTTTTTGCGAAATTCAACATAATATGCTGTTGGTGGTGATGCTTAACAGCGGCGCTTGATCGTTGATTTTGCAGGGTAAAAAACTACTTGTTTTGAAACTTGAACGTAAGATTTCCGCATTGCAGATCACCCGCATCGGGCATAAACCGATATTGGCGGGCTGCATCCAGAATCCGTTCAACGGCTACCGGATTGGTAATGGTAGATTTTTCAGGCACAAGAACTGCCTCAGTGACATTTCCAGTGCTGTCTACACATATCTTGACAACGGCAACTCCCTCAGTGCCTTCCGGCAAATCTGTTGTTTTCCCTCTTTGCAGCAAGCGCCGACTCCCTAGTTCTCCTATTGCAACGCTACCCGACTGGGGAATGGGAACAGGTTTTGCAACGGCAGCCGTACTTGGGGTTTGTGTAGTGTCGATGGAAGGTTGTGGCGTTGTCGTTTGCGCCCGGGCTGACATTGTCAGGAAGTATAAACCACTGAGGAGGAGGAGTTTTTTCATGGTTGATCCGGTTTGGATTTTATTTTAATGGAAAGCAAGGTATCATTTCATTTTGTTCTATAATTTTAAAAAACAATTCTCCCTATATTACCTCGCAAAACCAACTGTTTCAATGCCACCACCCCTCTTACAATCCCTGGTCCTTTTCCTGCTCCTCACCGGCGCTACTTCCCTGCTTTGCGCCCAATCCCCTCCCGACCTCCACCGCTACGACGCCCAGATCAAACGCTACTACGAGCAGGAAAAACGCGACAGTTTTATGTTTTTTGCCGGGGAAAAATCCAAAACTGCCCAACTGGCCGACAGCCTCGCCCTCTGGGGCTGGGTGCAATACCGGATACAAAAGTTTTTTTCTGACGATCCGGCCGAGGCCCTGCGCCGGATAGAGCAAACCTTTCGACAGCAATGGCGGCAACCAGCAAATGCCGAAGAAGCCGAACCGCTCTTGTACCTCTATACCTACCAGGCGGATTACTGCCTCAAACGCGGCTTGCT
>JADLCC010000282.1 GCA_020847425.1 Saprospiraceae bacterium | reverse complement strand
TACGAGTGCCGCGGTCGATCAGTTTTGTATTGGAGAGTTTCATGTCCACCATTTTATTGTCCTGCACCCGGCCCAACTGGATCATGACCGAGGTAGAGATCATGTTCAGGATCAGTTTTTGAGCCGTGCCCGCTTTCATGCGGCTGCTGCCGGTGACAAATTCGGGGCCTACAACCGCCAAAATGGGAAAATCTGCTTCAGCGATTAGCGGAGCGCCCGGGTTGCAGGTAATGCAGCCGGTAGTAATACCCTGTTCCCGGCAGGCGTGCAGGCCACTCACCACATACGGCGTGGTGCCCGAGGCGGCAATTCCGATTACCGTATCCAATGTGTCGGGCTGCCAGGCTTGGAGGTCGAGCCAGGCCTGGGTGGTACTGTCTTCTGCGTGTTCAACGGGGTTGCGGATAGCGCGGTCGCCCCCGGCAATGATGCCCACCACCCATTCCGGCGGCGCGCCGAAGGTGGGTGGTATTTCAGAAGCATCCAGCACGCCCAGCCGGCCACTGGTACCCGCGCCGATGTAAAAAAGCCGGCCGCCTTCCCGCATTTTCGGGGCAATGGAATTGACCAGCGCTTCTATTTGCGGCAGCGCTTTTTGCACCGCCAAAGGTACCGTCTGGTCTTCCCGGTTGATGTTTTCGAGCAATTCCCGAACACTCATTTTTTCCAGGTGGCGGTAATGCGAACTTGATTCCGTTATTTTTTCCATGATTTTCAGGAATGGTTAATATCTGTTGACATCTTGTTTTCAATTTTAACAAATTTTCAAATAACCGTAACAGGTTTTAAAGGTTTCGTTCGGCCGGGGCCCTGCATCTTGCAGGCAGATTTTGAAAACAATCAAAACGAAACAATTATGACTTCCGGCATCCGAATTTTCGCCCACCTGTTTTTATTGAGTTTTGTACTGACCGCCTGCCACACCGCGCAGAAATTTGTCGAATCCGGCGATTACGACAGCGCTATCGATTTTTGCGTCCGCAAATTACAGGGCAAATCGAAAAAGAAAACAGAATATGTACAAGGCCTCGAAGCGGCTTTCCAAAAAGCGCAAACCCGCGACCTCGCGGCCATCGACCATCTGGTTGCCGAAAACCGCCCTGAAAACTGGGAACGGGTGAATACCATACACCGGAATATCCGCGCGCGGCAGAATAAAATCACCCCGCTGTTGCCCTTACAATCGAAAGACGGTTACGCCGCTCGCTTCGAACTCATCGATATCGCCCGACTGGAAAGTGAAAGCCGCCAGAAAGCCGCAGAGCACCTGTATAACCAAGCCAAAACATTGATTACCAAAGGCGAACGCGGCGACAAACTGGCCGCCCGCGACGCTTATTACGCCCTGTGTGACCTCGAAACGCACTACTACCGCGATTACAAAGACAAAAACGAACTGATGGCGACCGCCCGCGATCTGGGCACTTCCTACATCCTGTTTGAAATGAAAAACCAGTCGAACACGGTGCTGCCCCGCGTATTCGCAGAACGCCTGCTAAACATCGGCAAACAGGACCTCGACAGCGACTGGAAAGCCTATTTCTTTGAAGAAAAAACGGGCGTACACTACGATTACAAAGCCACTTTTAAAGTGCGCAACATCGACATCAGCCCCGAGCGGATTCACGAACGCGCCTACACCGACGAAACGGAAATTGAAGACGGTTTCGATTACGTGCTCGACTCAAAAGGTAATGTGCTGAAAGACTCGTCGGGCAACGACGTTAAAACGCCGCGCTACATCCGCATCCGCGCCAATGTAGTGGAGGTGTACCAAACCAAAGCAGCCAAACTGACCGGCTACATTGAAATTTACGACCTGTCCCGCAACGTTTTGATGGATACCCGCGACATGGGCACGGAAGTGCTGTTTGAAAACTACGCGTCCACCTACTCCGGCGACCAACGCGCACTGAGTCGCGACTCCCGCAGCCGCATTGGCAACCGCCCGCAACCCTTCCCGCCCGACGAAGACATGCTGGTGCAGGCCGCCGAACGGATTAAACCGAACCTGCGGGAGGAACTGAAGCGCAACCGGGCTATTTTGTAAAAAGCGTGTTTAGGGTATAGTGTTTAGTTTTTGTGTTTAGTTTTTTGTGTTTAGTGTTTAGGGCGCTTTGCTCTTGGTTTCAGTGGGTGGCCTTGGTGAAACGTGTTTAGTTTTTCTGTATTTTGCATCCCCTTCCGTGCAGTACAAAAACCAAATATGCTTCGCCTAGGCCACCCACTGAAACCAAGAGCAAAGCGCCCTAAACACTAAACACAAAAAACTAAACACTAAACACACTACACCAAACACGATGTTCCACTACCTGCTACGCCGTTTACTCCTGTCCGTACCAACCCTGCTGGTGATCTCCTGGGTCATCTTCGGACTGAATAAATGTGCGCCGGGTGATCCGGTTACTACAATTTATGGGGATGACCTGACTTCCGGATTCGATCCGGAGCGGCAATCGGCCAACTACCGGCAAAAGGCTGCAAGGCTGGGCCTCGACCGCCCCGATTTTTATTTTTCCCTGACCACCACTGCATATCCCGACACTTTGTACCGCATTTTTCCGCCCTCCCGGAGGTTGCGGCTCTCCCTGCTGGCCGGGCAGGCAGGCAATTGGCCCCTGGTCAGCCAATACGAAAAACAACTGGTGGCTGCTTTGCACCACGCCGACCAGGTGCCCGATTCGCTTCCACAAAAAACGTATTTACGGCGTGCGTTAAGTGATTTATTCCTGATCGAAAAGGTGGAATACCTGGATACAGCCCGGCAGTTTGTCCGAACGGCGGTAGCCGGTTTGCCCGAAAATCCTGCCTTTTCCAAAACGCTCGATTCGCTGGATGCGGCCGTTTCGGCACTTCAATCTGCGGTGCAAACAAAAGGTTTTCCACGCCCTGCATTATACTGGTATGGCTTTGACAATCAATACCATAACTGGATTGCCGGTTTTTTTTCGGGCCATTTCGGCATTTCACTGATTTCCAAAAAAGCCGTTTCAGAAGAATTGTACACGCGCCTGATGCCCACCCTGCTGCTCAACGGCCTGGCTATTTTACTGGCTTATCTTATTGCTGTTCCGGTCGGGGTGCGCATGGCCCGGTACAAAAACAGGCCTTTCGACCGGTATGGCAAACGCCTGTTGCTGATGCTGTATTCCTTCCCGGTTTTCTGGCTGGGGAGCCTGCTGATTTTGTGTTTCGCCACGCCTGACGCCGGCCTTTTCTGGATCAACGGTATCTCGGTCGATCCCTGGTCGCCCGGCGAGTCGTTCCTGCTTTGGATGGGAAAACACGCCGGTAAACTGATCCTGCCGGTGCTTACTTTACTCGTCCATATTTTAGCGGTGCTTACCCTTCAAATGCGCAGCAGCATGATAGAAGTGCTCGACCAGGAATACATCAAAACGGCACGGGCCAAGGGACTGAGCGAGTCGGTCGTCTATGGGAAACACGCGCTGCGCAACGCACTTTTCCCTTTGATTACCATTTTTTCGGGCGTATTCCCCGTCATATTTGCCGGCGCGCTGGTCATTGAGTACCTGTTCAATTTCCCGGGAATGGGCACCAAAACCCAGTCGGCTTTTATGAATCAGGATTACCCGGTGCTGTACGCCATTCTGATGATCGCGGCGGCGCTGACGATTCTGGGGAGTTTGGTGGCGGATATGTTGTATGCTTGGGCCGATCCCAGGGTGCGGTTTTCGAAGAAATGAGTATGGTTTGAACTGACCTTTGTAAAAGATTAAGAATGAAACAGATAATGCAAGGGACACTGCTCCTGACTACCTTACTGCTGGGCTGGCATTGCACCCAGCGCAGCGCATTAGTAGCGCGTAATGATGCAGTGCAGCCATCGATGCGCCTGGTCTGGAATGATGAGTTCGACCAGGCCGGGTTGCCCGATTCGACACACTGGGGTTACGATCTCGGCGATGGCTGCCCCAATGTATGCGGCTGGGGCAACAATGAATTGCAGTACTACACCGCCCGGCGAAGCAAAAATGCCCGGGTGGAAAATGGCGTATTGGTCGTGGAAGCCCACCGCGAACCGATGGGTGGGAAAAACTACACTTCCGCTCGGCTGGTGAGCAAAAACAAAGGCGACTGGACCTATGGCCGCATTGCGGTAAAAGCCAAACTGCCACTCGGCCTGGGCGTTTGGCCCGCAGCCTGGATGTTGCCGACCGACTGGAAATACGGCGGCTGGCCCGCTTCGGGAGAAATCGACATCATGGAGCACGTTGGTTATATGCCCGATTCCACGTTCGGTTCTATCCATACCAAATCGTTCAACCACATCATCGGCACGCAAAGCACGAAAGGCATTTACTGCAACGACGTGGCTACTGCATTCCACGAATACGCTATCGACTGGCACCCTGACCGGATCGATTTTTTATTCGACGGCAAGGTCTTTCACACGTTTGTCAATCAGAAAACCGGGCCAGACGCCTGGCCTTTCGATCAGCGTTTTCACCTGTTGCTCAACCTCGCCGTCGGCGGCAACTGGGGTGGCAAAATGGGTGTGGATGAAAAGATATGGCCTCAGCGTATGGAAGTCGATTATGTGCGGGTTTATGCGTTTTAAAAACAGGTGCCCTCTGTTCTCCTATGCACATCATTCCTCACTCCTCATCCCTCATTCCTACATTACGCGTCTCTCAATTCCCGACGCAGTATTTTCCCCACATTGGTTTTGGGAAGTTCGGTGCGGAACTGTACTTTTTTAGGCACTTTATACGGTGTGAGGTTGGTGCGGCAGTGCTCTATGACCTCAGCCTCCGTCAAGGACTGGTCTTTTTTGACAATAAAAACCTGTACCACTTCACCTGATTTTTCATCCGGCAAACCCAGGGCTGCGGATTCCAGGATTTTTGGGTGCATGGCGAGTACATCCTCAATTTCATTCGGATACACATTAAATCCGGAGACCAGGATCATGTCTTTTTTGCGATCGACGATCTGGAAAAAGCCGTCGGGGTGCATAAAGCCCATGTCGCCGGTGCAAAGCCACCCGTCTTTGATGGTTTCAGCCGTCGATTCGGGGCGCTGCCAGTAGCCTTTCATAATTTGAGGCCCTTTGGCTTGTATTTCACCTACATTTTCAGGGCCTGGTGGGAGCGGATTGCCCAGGTCATCGGCAATGCGCAGATCGGTGGAAGGCACCGGCATACCGATCGTGCCAAGTCGCATGGTTTTATCGACGGGGTTGACCGTCAGTACCGGACTGCTTTCCGTCATGCCGTAGCCTTCTGTAAGGAGGCAACCGGTGACTTGCTGCCAGCGTTCGGCCACGGCGCGCTGAACAGCCATACCACCGCCCACGGTGTCTTTCAGGCTGCTGAAATCCAGTGTGGCAAAATCCGGATGGTTGAGCAATCAGTTG
>JADLCC010000281.1 GCA_020847425.1 Saprospiraceae bacterium | reverse complement strand
TTATGCCCTCGACATCACGCTCGGTCATCCCTCATTCCTCATACCTCATCCCTATCATCAACCTCAACCAAATTCACCGCTTTTTCTTCAGTACCCGCATAGCCTGAATATACTGTCTGGCCAGCCGCGGAATATCCACTTTGCTGCCGGTGGTGTCGTCGGTCCATTTTACGGGTAACTCGCACATTTTCAAGCCTTTCCATTCCGCCACGGCCAGCAGTTCTGTGCTGAAAAACCAGCCATTGGAAACGGCGCCGCCGTCCATCAGCGGCTGTACCAGTTCGCGGCGCAACCATTTGAAACCGCACATGCCATCGGAAAAACGGGTGCCGAGGTAGGTTTTCAGCAGCAGGTTAAAGATCCGGGAAGTGATTTCCCGTTTCAGGGTGCGACCGATGACACGGGCGCTGCGGTGCAGGCGTGTGCCGTACACCACATCGAAACCTTCTGTGGCCAATGCGTGGTAGGCTTGTATAAAGTGTTGTAAATCAGTCGCTAAATCGAGGTCCATATATCCCACGATATCTGCCCTGCTTTGTGTCCAGGAGGTTTTTAAGGCCAGCCCGACACCTTTTTCGGGTACGCGCACCAGTTGCAGTTCCGGCAATTCATTGCAGAGCAATTCCGCAATATGCCGGGTATCGTCGGTACTGCCATTGTCCGCTATGACGATGCGCCACTGCGCCTTGTTGGGGAAATGCCGGGATAAAAAGTCATGTAGTATCCGAACCTGTCGGTCCAGCGTTTCCGCTTCATTGAGTACCGGGATGGTCACGTCGAAAGTCATACCTGGATGATGAAGATTGGGTACCTTGATTAAAAGGATGGATGGATGGGTTTGATAGCACCATAGAACAACCGAGCGGGCAAAAGTATGACGGTGCGGGCGATTTTTATTTGGATCGAATTTTTTTGCGCGCCTGTAGAGGAATGGAACACGGATGAAACGGATGAGACACGGATAAAAAGGATTTTAAAAATCCGTGTCTAATCTGTTCCATCCGTGTGTCTTTTTATCTAAAATCCGTGTCTCATCCATTTCATCCGTGTTCTATTCCTCTCCGGGCGCGTAAAAACAAATCCCAAAAATCCAATTTAGAACAGGCCTTGTTTTTCATTTTATCGGCTGTTTTACCTTACTTTGTCCGAAATTCCCGGATAGTCGCCGACGAAACCGTCAGGGGTAATTTTCCAGCCCCCACTTTTGGCCGGTCAATGGGGAAATAACTAATTATCTACCCAGCGTGTGCACCTCCCGTGGTGTGACGATATGGTTCAACTTCAATTTCGATGAGTGATCTTTTGAAAAAATTCAAGTCTGTTTTTGTGGTAGAGGAAGAAAACAGCAATAAACCTACAGCCCCGGCTGCTACCGACACCCCCAGCACCCAGCAACAAACACCTGCACCGCCCCCTGTGGCCACAAGGTCTTCAACCGAAGGCGGCGCGGTAACCGATAAGTTCGTGCAGATATTGTTGGGCGCTCTGGAAAAGAACAACCAGCAGGGTTTTGATTATTTTGAGTTCAGGCAAGCGCTGAAAAACCTGGCTAAAATGCCGATGGATGAAACAACGCGTTATCATTCCGCTTACGCCATGGCACAAACGATGGGCGCCACACCGGCCAAACTCATTGAATCTGCGCAGTTTTACCTCAATGTACTGACCGGCGAGCAGTCGAAATTCAATGAAGCGCATGCCCAGCAACGCGCCAAACTGATCGGCAACCGGGAAGATGAGGTCAAAAACCTGGAAGCGATGATCCAGAACAAAACCGAACAAATCAAACAACTGACCCAGCAGATTGAAGAACATAAACGCTCGAGCGAGCAAATCCGCAGTGAAATCGGCGAAAGCACGGTAAAAATTGAAAATACCAAGGCCGATTTTGACGTAACTTTTAACAGCGTTGCCGGACAAATCCAGGAGGATATTGCCAAGATTCAGCAACACCTTAAATGAGTTATTGGTTATTCGTTATTCGTTGTTGGGTTTCAGGCTGGAAACCCTGAAAAAACTTCCAATACAGTTTCCTCAACCGAATACTAATGCCCACATCATCATTTGAAACATAAAAAATTACTCGTCACCAGTTACTTGCTAATGGTTCAAGGGAATGACCATTATCTTTACTAAATCATTCCCAGCCTGAAACTTAATAACGAATAACGAATAACTAATAACCAAACAATGAACGACTTAATTAAAAACCCGATTGCCGCGTTTATTGCCGGACTACTGGCATTGTGGCTGCTTTTTTATTTTCTGAAAGTGGTGATCAACCTTTTTTGGGTTTTTGTACTCGCTTTCGTTATTCTCTTTTTTGTCAACGATCGTTTCCGCCGTGCCGTGAGAATGTTTCTCGGCAGTATTTTTAGCGGGAAATAAAATACAATTGGTGCCCACAGTTACATTCGGCCTGCATAAATGCTTACTCGATGTGGCATTTGTGCATCCCCTTTATGATCTTTGTGGCAGAATTGAAACCAACGTTTATTACAACGAACAACAACTTTAGCAATGTCTGAATTACAACCGATCAAGCCCAAAAATTTTTGGGAACGTCCAGAAGGTGTCACCGGCGGCCTGTTTATGGCAGCCATTTTGCTGGGAGGCGGTTACTTGCTCTACCAGGCCCTGCCTACCCTGATCGCACTGGCGCAGAATACTTTGTACCTGGCCGGACTGCTTGCGGCCCTGGCAGCAGTGGTTTATATGGTACTCGACCCCAAAATGCGCAACCTCGTCTGGTATATGTACAAATCCATCATGCGTTCCCTGACCGGTATGTTTGTACAAATCGACCCGATCGGGATCCTCAAAAGTTACATCGACGACCTGAAAGACAGCCTGGGTAAAATGAACTCCCAGATCAGCAGCCTCAAAGGCCAGATGTACAAACTGGGCGAAATGATCAAACAAAATCAGCGCAATATCCAGAACAACCTGAGTCTCGCCGGGAAAGCCAGAGAAACAGGCAAAGAAGCGATTATGGTGCTGCAGGCACGCAAAGCGGGTCGCCTGCAGGATTCCAATGTCAAACTGGAAGACCTCTACAAACGTATGGAAGTGCTGTACCGCGTGCTGACGAAGATGTATGAAAACTCCGAAATCATGCTCGAAGACCTTTCCGATCAGGTCGTGGTAAAAGAGCAGGAGTACAAAGCCATCAAGGCCAGCCACAGCGCCATTCGTTCCGCACAGGCCATCCTGAGCGGTAATTCCGACAAAAAATACATGTACGACATGGCCCTGGAAGCCATGGCCGAAGATGTAGGCCAGAAAGTGGGCGAAATGGAACGCTTCATGGATATGTCCAAAAACTTCATGGACGGCATCGACCTGCAAAACGGCGTGTTCGAGGAAGAAGGTTTGGCAATGCTCGAAAAATGGGAGAAAGAAGGCGTTTCTATCCTGCTGGGTGGTGATAAAAATAAAATTATCGCCAAGTCGAATAACCCGAGCGATGTACTCGACCTCAATGCGCCCGTTCACGCGCCTGTTAAAGCCGAACGCGGCGGCAACCAGTACGATACTTTCTTTGAACAGTAATTTTATAGTGTTTTGGTGTTTTAGTGTTTTGGTGTTTTTGAGGGTACATTGCCTAAATATTTGATGATGCCTATAGCGAAGCACCTCAAAAACACCAAAACACTAAAATACAAAAACACTAAAACACCAACAAAATGGCACGATTAACCTCTTTCTCAAAATTCATTATCACCCTGCTGATTGTCGGCGCGGTCTATTTTATTGCCAGTTATTTTCTGAATAAAACCAAAACCGGACAGGAACTGAAAGGGAAAGCCGGGACGGAACAAGGCGGCGGCGGATTATTCGGCGGGAGTTCGGAATCCGATGGAAATACCATTGGCGTCGGCGTGGTAACCTGGGGCGGTTATGCTGGCGGACAATACTGGAACAAAGGTTTTGCCGCCAATACGGAAAGCCGCTTTTTTAAGGAAAACGGTTTCAAAGTAGATTTTAAAATCCTCGACGACCCTACCGCCAGCCGCAATGCCTGGAAAAATGACGAGGTGCACCTGCTTTGGGCTACTATAGATGCTTTACCGACTGAAATGCCCGGTTTGGCTGCGTATGACCCGGTCGTGGTGTTTCAAGCCGACTGGTCGCGCGGCGGCGATGCGATTGTGGTGCGCCGGGGCATTACTTCCGTGGGCGATCTGCGGGGCAAACAAATTGCTGTAGCCGAAATGTCGCCTTCCCACTCTTTCCTGATCTGGTTGCTCAGCGCAGCAGGTATGACTACCAACGATGTGAAAATTGTCGGTGTGCCATCTCCTGTGGAAGCAGCCGATGCCTTTAAAGCCAATAACGTGGATGCTGCTGTTGTCTGGTCGCCGTTCGACGAAGAGTGCGTACAAAAAGTGCCCGGCGCCCGCGTTCTGCAAAGCACACGCAACGCTTCCAATATTATTGCCGACGTGTTTATTGCCAAACGCAAATGGGTGGAAGCCAACCGCGATAAAGTGCAGCAACTGTACGACGGCTGGATGAAAGGCGCCGCCGAAATCAACCGCAGCGCTTCTGCGAAACAGGAAGCAGCCGCCATTCTTGCCGATGCATTCGACGGCTTCACTAAAGACGACGCCATAAAAGCCATCGACAACGTGCGCCTGTGTACCCATGGTGATAATGTCAATTTCTTCGGGCTCAACCGCGCCAATTTCAAAGGCGTAAGCGGGGAAGACCTGTACAGCAGGATGACCAAAGAATACCGCAATGTAGGTGTGCTCAAAAGCAGCGACGTCGTTCCGGGATGGTCGAAAGCCGCCTGGTTCAGCACTGTTGAACGCTCTTCCCTCTCCGGGACCGAACATGCCGCTGAAGGTCAAAAATCATTTGCCAGCATCTCTGAAAGCGAAGCTAAGGGCAAAGAAGCGGTTGCGACCAAACGGGTAAGTATTTCTTTCCGCTCGGGAGAATTTATGCTCGACGACAATGCCAAGTATATCGTTGACAATGAAATGGTTCCGATTGCCAAAGCATTTGCTAACAGCCGCATCCGAGTCGAAGGCAATACTGACAATGTGGGCAATGCCGCTTCCAACGTATCGCTGTCCAAAAAACGCGCACAGGCAGTGATCGATTACCTCGTTAAGGAGTACGGCATGCCGCGCAGCCGTTTTGTTGCTATCGGTAACGGACCTGATAATCCAGTTGCTGATAATGGCAGCGAGGATGGCCGCCGGAAAAACCGTAGAACCGATTTTGAGTTGGTAGAGGAATAATTGGAACACGGATTGGACGGATTAGACACGGATTTTAAATACGTAGTATATTTTTTTTAAACACATAGGCACATAGAACACATAGCGTAGAGTACTCTAAACTATGTTTTCTATGTGCCTATGTGTTTAATAATAAAAATATGCGTTTAAAAATCCGTGTCTAGTCCGTCCAATCCGTGTTCTTTTTCTATCAGTTACATCCCATATCCAGGCGGGACAGCGGATCATTGTTCGGGAAACAATTCCCCGACATCGTAACAGCCGGCTTGTAACGTTTCATATTCGGGTCATACAGACCGTTTTCCAAAAATTCCACCAGATCGGTCTTTTCCTGCTCCGTCAGATTCAAGGGGCGGAACAAGGGCGAAATCTGGCTGGCTGGTACATCCGGGTTTTCAGGAATACCATTGTTGAAATATTCAACGACATCCCTCAGGGAAGTTTTGCTGGCTCCGTGGAAATAGAACCCGAAATCCTTCATGTTGTACAGTTGCGGCACTTTAAACTTGTGCATATCCTCCGAACGGCCGGTAAATCCGCCGCGACCAAGGGTGCGTTTGTCGGTGGGGCCTGTTCTAAACACCTCGTACCCGTTCTGGTGCAGGTTGTTTACGCCCAGTGCAAAGAAATTGTGTGGCAGAGTGTTGAGGGAAGGACTGTTGTGGCAGCTCGAGCAGCCGGCTTTTCCGAAGAAGACCATAGCGCCATTTTTTTGCTGATCGGTCATAGCCGATTTGTCGCCTTTGAGCCAGAGTTGGAATGGCGCTTCATTGGTCAGGATCGTGCGGAAGTAAGCGGCAATGGCGAAGGCGGCGGTTTTACGTGTGTACCGTTCATTCTCCGGGATTTCGGGGAAAGCCGCATCAAACAGCGCCGTATAGCCTAGTGAATCGGTCACGTTTTTATTCACCACTTGCCGGTGCACGATTAACGCCCTGTTGTTATTGGCTTCCAGACCCTGGATTCCGTCAAAGTTGATGGCTACCAAAGTATCTTGATTCCAAACCGATTCGGTGTTTTCATTTACGCCAAAAGAGCCGAAAGTACCGGCCCAAAGCGCATTGGTTACGAACGCCGTATTGATGACTGGAAGCGGCCTGGCGCCCTGAGCATCCACATCGGCGCCGGTGTATTGCGGATTGATGTGGCGGCCTTCGCCGTTTTCGCCAAATCCAATTGCTCCGTCGGCAATGCCCTGAAAACGACCTGCGGTGAAACTTCTTTCAGGGATGTGGCAACTGCTGCAGGAATACGCCACTTTTGAAACGGGGTAAGTCGGTTCCAGACCGAGGCCGGTTTCAAAAAAGAGCAATCTTCCGAGGGTTACCTTGATTGGGGTAACCGGATTTTTTGGATCCTGGTTGGGAAGTGTGGCGTAGTCGTCGCTATTAGGCAGGATAAAATGTTCAAATGAACCCGAGGCAGAACGCCTGTTGAGGGTATCTTCCAGGGCATCGTCCAGGGGCGTTTTGATCTCATGCACACAGGACAAAAAGTATCCGGTGGCAGCCAGTAACAAAAAAAGGGTAGATGATTTTTTCATAGAAATGAAATGTTGTGTTGTAAATATGAAGCACCTTTAATCCAAACGGATAAGGGGGAAGAAAGCACTGAATTGTCTGTTGCAAGAGTGAAACTGTAAATGAAGTGTTGAATGCAAATAGCAGGCCGAAAAGCAAAAATGACTGCATTCTGACACCATGATCTTCGTCATCTACATGTCTTTTAATTGGATTTTAATATGTGCCCACACGAGATGCGTTGGCATTGATCCCGGAAATAATTTATAAATGTTAAGGCCTTAACAAGCCAAAATCGGCATTTAACAATGTTTTAATGCGCTTTTTGGTGGGTAAATCATAGTTTGCAGCAAAAAATACGGACTATGCAACGCACTGTTTTTGTACTTCCATTCTTTCTGCTCGGGTTGATTTTTACAGGATGTTATCCTGTTGCCCAAAGCATCGACGCTTATCGCGCGCCGGCTTTCAAACCTGACGCCAGTTTTAAAGTGGTAAGCCTGAATACGAACGATCAGGTACTGATTGCGCTCGAGCAACAATTGTTAGCACAGGGTTTTAAGGTTATTGCCGATAACTACCTGCGCACACAGTCTGCACCTGCCGGGAATGTAACGATTACCACCAACGACACCACTTATAACACCATGCAGTACCGGCCTGCGGGCATCGAAATTTTTAAGGACAAACCGGCCGATTATGTGGTACGGTATGATATGGCCTGGCGTTATGCAGGCACGTTTTTCGACTATTTCAACGCCTCTGTTGTCAATACCACGACAGGAGCCGTAGAGTTTACATACAATTTTAAACAAGGCGTCAACACTACCGAGCCGCAGAAAAATGTGCGCTTTGTACTGCATGATTTTGTGGCAAAAATGCGCACGGGTCGGTAGATCGTTTCCAATACAGTCCGTATTATTGGCGTTTCGAATTGGTAACCATTAGAATAAACGATGGAGCAACGCCGCCGCCTGCGCATACTTGCCAAAACCCGGGAGACCACTGATGCCTGCACTTTTGTGCTGGAACCCGCCGACGGCCGCCCCCTGGTATACCAGGCGGGGCAATACCTGACGCTGCTGTTCCATTCGAACGCTAAGGAACAGCGCCGGGCTTATTCTTTTAGTTCCTGTCCTGGTGTGGATGCTTTCCCGGCAATTACCGTCAAACGCGTGGTGAACGGCGCATTTTCCAATCACCTGCTCGACCACGTGCAACCGGGCGAAGTGTTGGATGCCATCGACCCGAATGGCCTGTTCGTATTGCCGGAAAAACACGTGGATACCTACTTTTTTATCGCTGCGGGAAGCGGCATCACGCCCGTATTCAGCCAATTGAAGATGCTGCTGTATTCCACCAAAAAGGAATGTCGGGATGCCAAAATGGTGCTTTACTATGCGAACCGCGACAGCCAGAGTACCATTTTTAAAACACAAATCGACCGTTGGATACTGGAATTCCCGGGCCGGTTCGAATGTACTTATTTTTTCAGCAGGGAAAAAAATGCGGACCACGCACTGTTCCGCCATCTGAATAATGAATTGCTGGAACAACTTGTGCGGGCGCATTTTCAAGGGAAAATATCACTCCATGCGCGCCGGAACACCTGGTTTTATCTCTGCGCTCCCAAGGCGCTGATGCGCATGGCGCGTATGACGCTGCGTATGCTCAACTTTCCGGAAAAACATATCCGGCAGGAGACTTTTATGCCAGAATCGCGGTTGCCCGTACGAGCGGTAGATCACAGCAAAACGCATACGATCCTCGTGTCTGGTCGCAACGAGCGGATTGAATTTCAAACCTATGAAGGGGAAACGATACTTGATGCCGCACTCCGGCAAGGTATTGCGCTGCCTTATACCTGCAAAAGCGGCGTTTGTTTTACCTGTCTCGCCAAATGCACGGCCGGCCATGTCGATGTGGCTTTTGTGGATGCCACCCTGCATGAAGGACCTGGAAGTATGGTGAATACGTGTATCGGGTATGCGGTGAGCGGGCGGGTGGAACTGTTGTTTGCGTGAGACGTGAATCGTGAATCGTGAATCGTGAGACGTGAGACGTGAGTGGTACTTCGCCCAATCTATTAGAAAAAAGATTGGGCGAAGTACCACTCACGATTCACGATTCACGTCTCACGTCTACTGCCACTTAAGCGTATTCACCATCCGATCCAGGTCTTTTTTCATAAAATCGACCACGGGTGCCAGCGAATCGGGCCGGGCCTGCGTGTTGAAATACAGCGAACCGCGCACAAAATTCTGGGTGGAATCGGTCAGGAAAAACTGATAGGTAGAAGCCGCCGCGCCTTCTACGTGAAAAACGATGCCATACACTTTTTCGGAAGGTCGATAGACGGGAATTTCTTCGATGTAACTGGCTTTGATGTTGTGCTTGTTGGTCATTTCAAAAGCATCAGCGACCAGTTTGTCAAAATCCTTGCGGCTGCCGATCGGGTAGTAACTGCAATATATTTTGGCATTGAGTTGTGGTACCATCAAATTGAACCAGCAGTCATTGGCTGGTTTGCCGTCAAAAAATGTGGTGTCATGTTCCACAACGGCATATACGGGCTGTTCAAACGTGAAATCGCAATACCCCTGATCAAAGGTTTTGTACGCTTTTTCGGGATAAATCACACGGGGATAAGCCCGTGGCTTGGGCGCAGTGACCGTCTCTTCACAGGCAGATAAAAACAGCAACAGCAACAATGGATAAATTCGGCTCCGGATCATAGTATGGTCGATGCAAAGTGGATTGGTAAGCATTTGCGCAAAGTTCGACAAAAACGCGAATCGTGAGTCGTGAATTGTGAGTCGTGAGTGGTTCTTCGCCAAATCTTTTTCAATAGCCTTAGGCGAAGAACCACTCACAACTCACAACTCACGACTCACGACTCACGACTCACAACTCACGACTCACTTCCTGTTCCAGGTCTTCACCCTTTCCTCATACCGTTTCCGGTCGATAGGCCAGGCGTCGAGGTCGAGCGAGCCTTCCAGTTCTTCATCCAGACCTTTCAGGGTATTCGGGAAAAAATCGAGTCCGGTCAGTTTTTCCACTTTATCGATGGAGTAGGCGTAATCCAGCACAGGTTTGGTACTCAGGGCATTGGGTAGTACGAAAGCAATCGCTTTGTGTTGATCGGGCGCGAGCAGAACCTTGTAATACGACGCAGGCACGGTCACTTTACTAAATCCGATTTGCCCCAGTCCCTGCTGGGTGAGCACAGGACCGGTTACCACATACAAGCGGTTGAACCTGCGCGCCCAGTCGCGGGTGAGTTCCTCCAGTTCCCGCCAGACGCCGCTGTTGAATGCGGGTACCTGTGGGCTCATATTGCTCATCACGAACGTTTCGTCGATAGCCGCATCGTCGAATGCCATATCTGCGGCGGGACAAAGGTGGCCTTTGTCGTAGCCGCTGCCGGAATAGTCGCGCGGCGTTGCGCTTTCCGTGCGTACATCCGGGTCGGGCCGGAAACTATTGGGGCGTTCGGCCCAGTTTTCATTCAGGCGGTCGCGGGTGAGTTCGTACACGACCCATTCTGCCTGTTCGTGGTCTTCGTCGTAGGACAGCGCAAACCAGGTGTGCCGCACCACTTCGCCCGTAGTGGAAACAGGCAAAATGGACTCCGAGACCTGAGATGGTTTCGGTTTTCCGTCGGAAGGCGTCGGTTTTGCGGGCATTTCCGTCTGCGTAGCGGGCTCGGAGGCCTCGTCGGTTTTTTTACCGCCAAACTGGTTGAACAGCCAGAAAGCAGCAGCCGCGAGTACTGCGAAAATGCCTGTTTTGAATAATAAACCGCCGGAATCGGAGGAGGATTTACGTGCCATATCTTGAAAAAACTATTTGTTGGCACAAACATAAATTTTTTGTTTCGGATTTGCCGCACAGAATTGTTATTCCTTTACTACTTTCAGGTAATGCACTTGCAAATCATTGATTTTCAGCACGATAAAATAAATTCCTGCGGCTACTGAACTGCCGGGATTCCAAACTGCCTCGTATTTCTGTGGACTGAGCGCCTGTTCGTCCAGAATCGCCACACGGCTGCCTTGCAGGTTGAACACCTCGATGCGCGTGCGGGCCTGCTGGAAAACGCCGTATCTGATACGCAGGCTGTCGCGGAAAGGATTCGGCGCGGTGTCGTACAAAATACCTTTGTCCAGGTGCAAGTCGGATACGCCTGTCACGCCGTCGCCATCCACCACAATATCCCAGGCGCCTTCGTATTTGCCATCGGCATTGAGCGTGATCGGGATAATACGTGGCTGCGCGTTGAAAGTACCGCTGGTGATGGATGCCGCTGCATCGCCTGGAATAGAGGTGTCGCCTTCGAAATACAATTGTGTAGTCAGCGTCGCAAAGCCCGGCGAAGTAATTTTAAAGTGGATATGCCGGGGGCGGAAACTGGGCCCGTTGAGGTATTTGCCCGGTAATACCGTTTCAAAGAGGTAAAAGCCCTGTGCATTGGACCGGATGGTGCCCCGGAGGTTGTATCCAGCGTTGTCGTACTGGCCTGCGTCGTTGGCGTGCCAGATGTCGATCAGGGCATCGGGGATCACTTCTGAACAATCGAGCGAGCGCACAACGCCGCTCAGGATCAGGCGTGTGCCGGGTTCATTGGGCCCTGCCAACTGATTGTTGATGATCATCGGCGGATTGGCGGTGTAAAACGGCCCTTGTCCGTAATAATCGCGGGTAGTGGCATCGCAGGTGACATCGACCTGGTAGCGGTGCGGAGGTGTGGCGGCTTTGGTGAGGGCAGGAGAGGCGCCTACTGCAAGGGATGCCAGCGCAGTGTTGCGTAAAAACTGGCGGCGGGAGTTTGGTTTGGTTGTTTTCATGGTGTGAGTCGTGAATCGTGAGTGGTGAATCGTGAGTGGTGAGGCAGGCCGGGAAGTCCCGGCTTGAAAAACTGCATATGAAAAGCCTTATAAAACAGTAAGGGAGAGCGTTGTGCTGCCGGAAACAGCAAAACGGCCGGTTGATAATGGTAAGGCAGATATAGAGAAACAACCCCCTATTGCCTGTGGTGTGCAATAGCCGGATTGACTAATATTAGCATAAACAAAAATCCCGAATTCCCCACAGGAGGAATTCGGGATAAACCAGTATAAACCAAGGTAAATAAAACTCAAATCGAAATCAATTCCGGTTGCTTCCAGTACAAATGCCAGCGTATCAACCCGGATAACCAATAACTGATAACCGATAACTACTCAACTTTCCAGTGCAGCCGCGCCGCCCACGATTTCGCCCAGTTCGGTGGTAATCGCTTCCTGACGTGCTTTGTTGTAGTTGATTCTCAATGCTTTGAGCAGTTCTTCAGCATTGTCCGTCGCTTTGTCCATGGCGGTCATACGAGCGCCGTGTTCGCCGGCCTGGGTATCCAGCACGGTTTTGTGGAAAGACAGTTGCAGGATGCTGGGCACGAGGGTTTCCAGCAATTGTTCTTTATCCGGCTCGAAGATGTAGTCGGCTTTTTTCTTGCTCACTTTACCTCCTTTCGCTTCGAGTTTCGGCACCGGCAACCATTGTTCCACAGTCGGGAACTGGGTGGCTGCATTGCGGAAGTGGCTGTAAACAACCTCGATGGCATCGTAGTGGCCTTTGGAAAACTCTTCCATCAGACCTCGAGCGATAGCGCTGATGTCGTCGTAAGATGGTTTTTCATAGGCGCCGATGAAATCGGTATTGAATTTCAGGTCGGAAAAACGGCGGCGGAAGAAATCAAAACCTTTTTTGCCGATAAAAAGTACGGTCACACCGCCGCTCTGGCGTTGCTGGGCGTACTTCGTATTGATCAGCATGACCGCCTCTTTGTTGATATTCGTATTGAATGCGCCGCACAAACCGCGGTTGGACGTAACCACCACGATGAGCGCTTTTTTCACTGTGCGCGCTTTTCCGAATGAGGTATTGGCATCGCCGTCGAGGTTCGACAGGATATTGGACAACATACGATTCAGGCGTTCTGCATACGGGCGCATTTGTACAATAGCATTTTGCGCTTTGCGCAACTTCGCCGCCGAAACCATTTTCATGGCTTTGGTGATCTGTTGCGTCCCCATGACAGATTTAATCCGTTCGCGTACTTCTTTTAAGCCTCCAGCCATATTGTGAGTCGTGAGTTGTGAGTGGTGAGTCGTGAATCGTGAGTGGTACTTTGCTCAATGTATTAATTCGTAGCCTTAA
>JADLCC010000280.1 GCA_020847425.1 Saprospiraceae bacterium | reverse complement strand
TGATTTTCACCCTTTTTTATAGTTGTACCGCAATATTTCATTGCTTCCGCCTGTGAGAATCAGTAGGTTCCCAAAATCGGATTTCCCGGTTTTGACAACCAACTCTTGTTGTTCGTTTATCCCTAACATGGTTCGCCTTTCGTGATACGAAAAATAGAGGAATGGAATGCCGAGGGCCCTGACTTTCCTTTTGACAATAAAAAAACCGTTATTGTATTTCCCCTTTAAGGTTCTTGTTTCTATCAAATTGTTGTCACCGAAATAAGTGATTTTCAATCTGTTATCGTTTTGTACTTCGATGCCTACTTTGCCGGCATGGTTCCGTTCTCCGGCCCATAAATAGGTGTAATACGGCTTAAACAACAGTTTGTGCAGGTCGTCGCCGCGCTCGTTTCCCGGAATATACACAGGCCAGTTTTCATACGTGCCGTTTAATTGTTTGATATCTTTTCCAGGTAAGGACATAGGCGGAACAGCATCCATTTCTTTCATGGAAAGACAGGATTGGAAAAGAAAAGGGGCTAGCAGCAGCAAACAAAACCTGGGCATATCGGAGGTTTTTACAAGATATAGAGACTTGATTTTCGTTAGCAGGCAGCATGGTTTAGCGACCCGGTCGCTTCAAGCGACCGGGTCGCTAAACCATGCTACTCGATATAGTAAACCAGGGACAACACCCGGGCTCGGAAAATTCAACGTATCCTTAGCGATTATGGTTTATAGCAACCCTAGAAATGGATAATAATTTAGTGACCAGTCGCGTTTAAAGCACTGGAAAATGAGGGTGTCGAAAAAACCTTTCTTACACACCATCTAAAAGCGGAATCCACAACACCCCATTTCCCGGACCCAACTCCTTAACAACAAACCATTTATCTACCCCATTCCATGAAAACATCTATGTATACCTGTCTTTTGGCAGGTGCATTGCTACTCGGCATGCCAAGTCAATCAATTGGCCAAAACACAACTCCGGAAGAGCCAAATCCGGCAGAAACCACAGAAAGAGAACAGGAATGCGGCGGCTATGCGCCAATGGCTTTTTTTCACGTTGTAACCAATGTGGAGGGCCTTCGCCTGCGTCAGGGCCCCTCTAAAGATGCGTCCGTATTAGCCTCCCTGCCTAAAAACACCCGACTGATCTGGCACGGCAGCCAATCCGATGAGGTAGTTGAAACCACTTTCGATAATGGTATCCCGCGCAAAGGCAGGTGGGTACATGTAACCGTCTGGAAAGGCAGCAGGCTATCCGGTTGGGTGTTCAGCGGGGCACTTACATTGAGCCACATGCAGTTCGACGCGGAATTTGGTGGAAGCATGGAATGCCTCAACAGCAGTTTTGTCCACATTAAAAGTATTGATTCACTCGAATTTGCACGCCAATATGCCCAATCGGGTAGTAAACTGGAAAAACTCGGCAATACCCCCCTGCAGTCCCCGGACGGACAATACAGCCTGCGCCAACTGAACGCCAGGCAAGACAAAATGGCCGGACTGGAATTTTCCTTCCAGCAGGCAGGCCGCAACACCGGAAAAATCACCTTTGAAATGGTGTATGGAAATTACCTGCGCCGCATTGCCTGGGCCAAAGCATCCAATACTATATTGTTTGAATGGGCAGACGAGGAGATGGGGAAAATGTATTATGAAATGGGGGTGCCGGAATTAATGCCGGATATACCTTAGGGGTGGAACAACTGCCGTCTTTATCTTCACCCCCAAATCCATCCCACCATGCGCCATCTCTACATCCTCTTCACATTATTCGCGCTCCAATCCCTCCACGCCCAAACGCCCGGCCAAAACCTCTCTGTACCCCTCACCGCCACCGTAACAACCGACCCACCCGCCATTACCCTGCACTGGAAACGCGACCCCACTGGCACGGGTTATAAAATATTCCGCAAAAGCAAAACAGCGGCCACTTTTCCGGCCCAGTTTGTCAGCCTGCCGGCCGGCGACTCTACCTGGACCGACCTTAATGTGGAAGTCAACACGCCTTATGAATACAAGGTGCAGGAAACCGGAACCAACGGCCAGGGTTATGTGCTCAGCAGCATCGCACTGGCGCCCGAACACGCGCGCGGACGGGTGTTGCTGGTGGTAGACAGCACTTTTTCCAATACACTTGCCCCTGAAATCGCCAGATTGACGGACGACCTCGAAGGCGACGGCTGGGAGGTAGCGCGGATCGACGTAGCGCGTACGAATTCGGTAAGCACGGTTAAAACATTGATTACCAATGCTTACGATGAATCGCCGGAAACCACAAAATCCCTTTTTCTGCTTGGGCATGTGCCGGTGCCGTATTCCGGACAAATAGCCCCCGACGGGCATAGCGACCATGTCGGCGCCTGGTCCTGCGACGGCTATTACGGCGATTTTAATACAGGCTGGACCGACCAGTTTGTAACCGCCATCAATTCTTCCAATCCGCGCAACCATAACATGCTCGGCGACGGCAAATTCGACCAGAATAATTTCCCGTCCGACCTCGAATTGGGCGTCGGGCGGGTGGATTTGTCCGATTTACCTGCCTTCTCCTTATCTGAAACCGAACTCATGCGCCGATACCTGGATAAAGACCATGCCTGGCGGCATAAGTTATTTACCGTGCCGGACAGAGGCTGTGTGGAAGATAATTTCACGGGTTTTGGCGAAGGTTTTTCACAAAATGGCTGGCTAAACTTTCCGCCGCTGGTCGGAGCCGATTCCGTCGAGGCCATCAATTGGGATGATTTGAAGAACAAGGATTACCTCTGGGCTTACGGTTGCGGCGGCGGCTGGTACCAGGGTGCAAGCGATATTGTCACGACGGGGCAATACGCACAGGACTCGATGCGGGCGGTGTTTACCATGACTTTTGGAAGTTACTTCGGCGACTGGGACAACAGCAACAACCTGTTGCGCGCGGCGCTCGGTTCCGGCACTATTTTGAGCAATGCCTGGGCAGGCAGACCACATTGGGCATTTCATCCCATGGGGCTCGGCGAAACCCTTGGTTACTGCGCGCGCATTTCCATGAACAATAACGGCGCTTACCCAACCGGATACAGCGCCCGCGGCGTTCACATGGCCCTGCTCGGCGATCCTACTTTGCGCCAGCAAATTGTGGCGCCACCACAGAACCCTACTAATCTGGAAGTAAATTCACATGTTCAATTGCAATGGATAGCACCGAATGGCGCCTGGGATGGTTTTTTTGTTTACCGGCGCGCAGTTGGAACAAAAGAATTGACCCTGCTAAACCAGGAACCGATCACGGAGACTTTCATCTGGGATTCCTGCCGCACAACCGGCGCAACATATGAATACCGAATCCGCGCTGCCCGCCTGGAAACCACGCCTTCCGGCACTTTCTGGAACCTGAGCCAGGCTATCCGGCATGAAGTAACCGTAACGACCACGCTGCCTCTGGCAAGTGCCGCTTATTCCTGGTCGATTGTGCTCAACGAACCTTTGACCGTCAGTTTTGAAGGCGACACCTCCAACGCCACAAGCCTGATCTGGAATTTTGGCGACGGAACAAGCGATACTGCTGCTCTTGTGCAGCACACTTTTCCCGATCCGGCAACGTATCACGTAACGCTAACGGCTTATGGGCCTTGCGATCAAAAAGTGTCTTATGACGAAATGATTTCCCTCAATGGCGTTGCCGTGCATCCCGAACCGACCGCGGGTACGTGGCGGGTATTTCCCAATCCGGCGCGAGGTGTGGTTCTGCTGGAAAACAGTGCTTCGGTGCCAGGGCCGGTTGATCTGAGGGTACTGTCTACAGGCGGCGTGGAGGTTTTCGCGGATAAAATGACACAATTTACCAACCGCTCGATTCCACTGGAGAACGTTCCTGCAGGGTTGTATTTGTTGGAAATCCGAAATGATGCGGGGATTTTTACCCGAAAAATTCAGATTTATTGAGGTCATGTAAGATGATGGAACACGGATTAAACGGATGGGACACGGATTTTTTTGATATTCTTGCAAACATCCGTTTTACAGGCAATTTATAAAATCCGTGTCTCATCCGTTTAATCCGTGTTCCATTATCCCGCTATCCCGGAAATTACTTCATAAATCCCCGTCGCAACACCTCATCCTTGTAACTCGCCCCAACCGGCAGCGGCTCCTTGCCAATGTGCAACATATTTCCTTCCAGGGAATTCACCTTGTCGAGCGCAACGATATAAGACTTGTGGATGCGCATAAACCGGTCGGCGGGCAATTCTTCTTCGAGGTTTTTTAAAGATCCGAGGGATAAAATACGCCCCGCTGCGGTGTGAAAAGCCACATATTCCCGCATACTTTGGATGTAAAGGATCTCGTCGAGCAGCAGGCGGTGAATCTTGTGATCGGCTTTTACCAATACAAATTCTTTTGCGGGCAGGGTAGGGGTCGGCAAGGTCTGGCGCTGGGCGACGCGTTCCACCACCTTGTTCACCGCCTGCAAAAAACGTTCAAAACCGATGGGTTTGAGCAGGTAATCCACCACATCGAGCGAATATCCTTCGAGCGCGTAAGATTCGTAGGCTGTTGTAAAAACAGTGAACGGTTTCTGTGTCAGCGATTTCAGGAAGTCGATGCCGCTGAGTTCGGGCATTTGTATGTCCAGCAGGAGCAGGTCGATGTGTTCCTGTTGCAGGATAGCCATAGCCTCCAGCGGGTTTTTGCATTTTCCGACGAGTTCGAGGAATGGCAGGCGGTTGACGTAGTTTTCCAGCAAGGTGCGGGCGAGTTCTTCGTCGTCGACAATCAGGCAGCGTATTTTATTCATAGGATTGAGATCGAAGATTTGATGGAACACGGATTGAACGGATGAGACACGGATTTAAACGGATTTTTGCGTAGAGTACACTGTTGGAAACAAGTCGTAAAGTAAAAGAACTGCTTGATAGTCAATATATTTTACTATAAACTAATCCGCAAAATCCGTGTCTCATCCGTTCAATCCGTGTTCCATCAAATCTCAACCCGCAATCCCACCCGAAACACCCCATCCTTCTCAGAAATCTCCAGCGCATGCCGCTCCGGGTACAACAACTCTAACTGCCGCCGCACATTTTTCAGTCCGATGCCACCCACTTTGTCTTTGGATACGTTGTGCCCGGGCAGGCTGTTTTCCACCACAAATTCAATTGTGCCATCGCCGGTGCGCAGGTCTATTTTGATCCAACCCTTGTCCAAGTCTTCAATTTTACTGTGTTTGAACGCATTTTCCACAAATGGAATCAGCAGCATGGGGGCAATATTCAGGTTGGGGCGGCTTTCATCAAAATGCACCTTTACATTCAGTCCGCAGCTGTCTTTCAACATCTGAAGGTCGATAAAGTGCTGCAAATAAGCAATTTCTTTGTGCAATGGCACCGTTTCCGCCTTGCAATCGTACAACATATAGCGCAGCATGCCCGATAATTTCAACAGGTGATCGGGTGCATTATCCGATTTCAGCAAAGTCAGGGTGTAGATATTGTTCAGGGCATTGAACAGAAAATGCGGGTTGATCTGAGACTTCAAAAACTTGATTTCCGCCTCCAGTTTTTCGCTTTTGTACACGGCGGCTTCCTGTTCTTTTTTACTGGCAAAAGCGGCGATTTCAAACAATGCGCTGCCGATGATGGAGGTAAAAACGGGCATGCCCATACCCAAATATCGCATCCCTTTGCGCCCTCCGGAAAACGTATTGCCGGGCTTCGGCGGGCCCTGCTGCTCGGAATTGCGGCGAAAAAATTCCTCCCAGGGCGCGCCATCCCATTCGAGCAGCATGGTAAGCATCGCTACCAAAACCAGTCCGGCTATGATATATACCACCGGATGAAACCTGCCGAAATACAATCTCGGCAGCAGTATTTCCATATTGATCCACACCACCACAGCAACGGCAACCATTACTACTATGGTGCGTTTCAGGTAGATGTCCGGATTGTTCAGTCCACCCGATAAGATCAGGGGGATCAACGCCCAGAAACCGCACCAGAAGAGTATTTGCAGCCAGGTTTTTTTGTGTGGCAATATGTTCATACCGGCAAAAGTGCATTTTATCTTGTTGTGTGCTCTTTTTTTTCAATCAAACAGGTGTTTATATCCCTGAACTCGTGGATAACTTCAACGAGGGATGGAGACGCGAAATAGGCGGATTGGGCAGATTTAGGCGGATTATTTGAAGTAAGGAGCATAAATCCTTACCTCAAATGAGAAAATCCGTAACAATTCATCCAATCCGTCTAATCCGCGTCCCCATCCACGCTACATGCGGTGACACCCCGTTTTCATAGAGTTTTTACCCGGCTTCATTGATTAATTTTTTGGCAAGAGAAAGTTGTGCTGACATTTGTCGAAGATTATTAGTCAAGGACTCTTCCCGGCTAAAACACAAAAGCACTACAATACAAAAACAAATAATCATGAAAAACATGTTGAAATTGGGCCTTAGCGCCTTCCTGTTTCTTTTCATTTTGATCAACACCCAGGCTCAACCACCTGCAGGCGGCGACCGACCTATGATGGACCCTGTCAAAAGAGCCGAGCAACAAACGACCCTGATGACGGAAAAACTATCCCTTTCCGAAGCCCAGGCGGCTAAAATAAAGGATATCAACCTGAAATACGCCGAAAAATCCAAAGCGATGCGTGAAGCAAACACCACCGGCGACAGGACAGCCATGCGGGATCAGATGACCGCTCTGCGCACCGAACAGGATGCTGAATTGAAATCCATGCTGACCAGCGATCAATGGGCTGCATGGGAAAAAGTGCGTGCCGAACAACGCGCCAGCCGCGGAGATCGTGGAAACAATATGAATCAGGCGCCACCACCGCCGCCACCTCCTCCACCAACTGGCGGACAATAAGCAGTAACTAACTTACACGTCTGGGTATTCTGTGAATGCCCAGACGTGCGAGTTGCCCCCACCTTTTAAGTGATGAGCCATGAGCCGTTGTATGCTCTGGTGCTCATAACTCATCTCTCATAACTCATCTCTTATTATGCGTACGCTCCTCGTTTTCGGTTTGTTTCTTGTTACCAGTTGGCTCCATGCCCAAAATTTCACCATCAGCGGGCGTGTAGCCGATGAAAACGGTGGCTCTTTGATGGGTGCTACGGTGAAACTGCAGCACCCCTGGGGCGAGCTCGTGAAAGGCGCCATATCGGATGCCAATGGCCGGTTCCAGATGCAAGAAGTAGGCAAAGGCGGGTATGTTCTGGTCATTACCATGCTGGGTTTTGAGGAACTGAAAGGCGAGGTAAACCTGAAAGACCAGGATGTAAACGTGGGCAGCCTTCGTTTGACAGCCGATTCGAAGGTGCTGCAGCAGGTGGAAATCAAGTCGCAGATCATCACAGCCATTCAAAAAGGAGATACCACCGAATTCAATGCCGGCGCATTCAAAGTGATGAAAGATGCCAACGCCGATGAACTGATTGAAAAAATGCCCGGTGTTACCGTCGAAAACGGGCAGATGAAAGCCCAGGGAGAAAATATCCAGCAGGTTTTGGTAGATGGCAAACCGTTTTTCGGCAACGACCCGACCGCCGCACTGAAAAACCTGCCTGCCGAGTTGATCGAAAAAGTGCAGATTTTTGATGCGCAAAGCGAGCAATCGCAGTTCACAGGATTCAACGACGGTACCACGACTAAAACGATCAATATCGTGACCAAAAACGGTATGCAGAACGGTCAATTCGGGAAATTATACGCGGGATTCGGCTATGATGACAAATACCAGGCAGGCGGCAACATGAGTTTTTTTGATGGCAACCGCCGCATCAGCCTGATCGGCATGACCAACAACATCAATGTCCAGAATTTTGCAGCGGAAGATATTCTCGGCGCCATGGGTGGTGGTGGCGGAGGCGGTCGCCCGGCCATGCGTATGGGTGGTGGCGGCAGAGGTGGACAAGGCGGCGGCGGAAGTGTCGGCGACTTTTTGGTGAGTTCTTCCGGCGGCATCACCACCACGCATGCTTTCGGGCTCAATTACAGCGACAAATGGGGTAAAAAAGTGGATGTCTCCGGTAGTTATTTTTTTAATAAAGGGATCAACAACACGGAGAAAATTACCAATCGCCAGTTTTTCAACGATGAAAATATCGCTGACGAAATTTATGATGAAAACAGCCTGAGCGGCACAAATAACCTCAACCACCGCCTCAATTTTCGAATGGAATTTAAACTCGACAGCATGAATTCCATTATGCTGCGGCCGCGCCTGACCATCCAGCAGAACGACGGCAATTCCGCTACTTTCGGCAGCACGTTATTCAACGGCGATTTATTGAATTCGACAGACAACAGTTACCTGTCCAACCTCGACGGACTCAATTTCAGCAATTCCTTGCTGTGGCGGCACAAATTCCAGAAAAAAGGTCGCACGATTTCGCTCGATTTTACGACCGGTTTCGCGCCAAAAAGAGGTGAAAGTACCTTGCAGTCCATCAGCGGTTTTTATGTGGGCCCCAATCCTTCGGTCGATTCGCTCGACCAGCGCAGCAACCTTTCCGTAAACAATTGGAACCTTTCCGGCAACCTGGAATACACCGAACCCATCGGCGCCAACGGCCAGTTGCTGCTGAATTACAAAAACAGTTACCAGCAGGAATCATCCGACCGGCGGGTGTTGGACTGGGCGGAATCGACCGGCGGTTATGATCTGCTGAACGAACCCCTGAGCAATGTTTTTTCCAATGACTACCAAACCCAGCAGAGCGGTATCGGATACAATTACACCAAAGGCCGGGATTTTAATTTTTCCGCACGGGTCAATACGCAGTGGGCCAATTTGGCTAACGACCAGACTTTCCCGCAGACCGTCGCTTTTGACACCCGTTTTTTTAATGTATTGCCTTCAGCCAGTCTGCGCTATAATTTTGACAAAAACCGCAATATCCGGTTCAACTACCGCAGCAGCACGCAACTGCCTTCGGTCGATCAGTTGCAAAATGTAGTGAACAACAGCAATCCCCTGCAACTCACTGCAGGTAATCCGGACCTGGGACAAGCGGAGCAACACAACCTGTTTGTGCGCTACCAAGCAGCCAATACCGCCAAGTCCACCACACTTTTCCTGATGGCAGGCGGCAGCATCACCCGTGATTATATCGGCAGAAGCACGTTTTTAGCCAGCAGCGACAACCCCATTTTTGCAGACCTGGATGTGCAGCCGGGCGCGCAGTTGACTTTGCCCGTCAACCTCGATGGTTACCGCAATGCGCGGAGTTTTGCTTCCTACGGAATACCTGTAAAGCCGATCAAAAGCAACTTGAATTTTGATGTGTCCGATAATTTCGGCCGAACACCGGGCCTGGTGAATGAGGCGCTGAACTACAGCACTACGCATGCATTTGGAGCGGGTGTGACCGTCAGCAGCAATATCAGCCAGAAACTTGATTTTTCAATTTCTACCCGCCCGATCTGGAACAAAAGCACCAACAGCCTGCAAACAGCCGCTAATACGGAATACCTGACCCAAAATTCCCGCGCCAAACTCAACTGGCAAATCGTAGAAGGATTTGTGTTGCGCACGGACCTGACGCATACCCTGTACACCGGTTTGTCCGACGGTTTCAACCAGAATTACTGGTTGTGGAACCTTGGTATCGGCAAAAAAATATTTAAAAACGAAAGAGGCGAAATCACCCTTGCCATCAATGACTTGTTGAACCAGAACCGAAACGTACTGCGTACGGTAACTGAATCTTATATTGAAGACACACGTTCCAATGCGCTGACACGTTTTGTAATGCTTTCATTTACCTACAACCTGCGGAATTTTAACAGCGGAAAACCCGCAGACACACCTGCCAGAGGAACAGAAATGCGGCCGGCTGGCATGTGGGGACCGCCGGATGGACCGAGAGGATGAAGGGGTGGGTTTGATGGTTTGATAGTTTGTGGTGGCAACCCAAGCCATGAGTTTCCACCACAAACCATCAAACCATCAAACCATCAAACACGCCCTCTACATTTTCACAAACCGCTCCAAAGCCATTCTTTTGCCTTCTGTCAATATCGCGGCGAAATAAATACCTGCCTGGAAATCAGAGACATCCAGTGTCGTTTGGGATTGCGATAGCGAGAGACTGCGGACAATCCGACCGGAAGGATCTGTGATAACAAGTGAAGTAGAGGCATCAATTGTGCCGCCGAAAGACAACGTTATCTGTCCGACAGTTGGATTGGGCGCCATTGACAAGCGATTGTCGATGAAAGAGATTGCAATTTGCGCCAACTCCGTCTGACTGTTCGGATCGATCAGATTGGATGGTGTTACCAGTGTTTTGGCCACAGAATAACCCGAACAATTGGCTTTTATCCGCCATTGATAGGTGGTTGATGGGCTTAGTCCGCTGATGGTTACAGACGTGACCGGGACAGTACCCAAAGAGAAAAATGCACTTCCGTTAATATTGATTTGTAAAGTGTAACTGGTAGCGCCCGGCACAGCCGACCAGGAAATACCTGCGGTAGTCGCTGTCACATTGTAATTGTTCAGGGTCGCCGGCGGATTACAAGTGCCGCCGCCGCCGCCCGATCCTCCGCCACTGGTAGCAGTCGTAAATGTGGCCGTTGCGGAATAACCGGTAGAACAATTGGATTTTACCCGCCAGTTGTACACCGAGCCGGGGTTTAGTCCGGTCAATCCATAGTTATTGGTAGTAGCATTTCCCGCCGTAATCCAACTGGCTGAAGACCCTAGTTTATACTGAACGGTGTAACTGCTTGCACCCGGCACAACGCTCCATTGCACCGTAATTGAACTGCTGCTCAGGTTTGAATTAGTCAGTCCGACCGGCGCCGCGCAGGAGGTGCTTCC
>JADLCC010000279.1 GCA_020847425.1 Saprospiraceae bacterium | reverse complement strand
GCCCCGGCGGAACATGCAATTGTGTAGCGATCATAATAACTTTTCATGAGACCATCGGATGAAAGGGCATTTTCTCATAGTATGCCCGCAACGGAAACCTCCGGCGTGAGTGATTAAAGGATGATTTTGAAATTTACCTGGTAGTTATCAGTTATCAGTTATTTGTTACCTGGCTTGATACTCAAGCATTTGTAAAAATAAACACAAACTGATTTTAACCTGGCAATTATATATTTCCAAACACTGTGCCAAAAATAGAGGTGAGCAGTGAGAGAAATGAGAGAGTGAGAGAAGTGAGCAGAGAGAAGGTGAGCAGTGAGGGATATCATTGTGAAGATGTGCATCATCTCGTATCTTTGGCAGCCTGTTGGAGATGCTTCAAAGCGAAGCACCCTCTCACTTCTCTCATTTCTCTCACATTCTCATCCTCTAACACATGGAAGATTTTCTCAAAAACGTACAAGATTCCGCCAAAGAAGCCGCTGAAAAGGCTGCCGAAAAACTGGGCGAACTGAAAGATGCCGCATCTGAAAAAGTAGCCGAATGGAGCGAAAAAGCGGAAGCGCTGGCTGCGGAAGCCAAAGCGGAAGCGGCTGAAAAACTGGCCGAAGCACAGGCCTCAAAGGAAAAAATAGCCGCACACGAAGGTGGCGCACTGGGCTTTCTCACGGATAAAGCCAAAGAAATCGTGGGCGATATCAAGGAAGAAGCCGACGAACTGAAAGAAAAAGGGAAGGACTTCTGGGAAAAAGCGAAGGACTATTGAGTGTGAATCGTGAGACGTGAGTCGTGAGTGGTACTTTGCCCAAGCTTACATTATTAAACATTGGGCAAAGTACCACTCACGTCTCACGACTCACGTCTCACGAGTTCGCTTTCTTATGATCCGCCAAAAACTTCGCCAGCCCAATATCTGTCAGTGGGTGGTAGAAGAGGCCTGTAATGGCCGACAGCGGGCAGGTAACCACGTCTGCGCCCGCTTTTGCGCATTGCACGATGTGCAGCGGTGAGCGGATACTTGCTGCCAGGATGGACGTGTCGAAGTCCTGGAGCGTATAAATTTCAACAATTTCCTTGATGAGTTCGATACCATCCCAGGACATGTCGTCGATACGACCGATAAAAGGACTGAGGTAGGTGGCGCCGGCTTTGGCAGCCAGAATAGCCTGGCCTGCGGAGAAAACCAGCGTACAGTTGGTTTTGATGCCCAGTTCCGTAAAGTGAGCGATGGCTTTTACACCGTCTCTGGTCATGGGTACTTTCACCACGATATTTTCGTGCAACTGGGCCAGTTTTTTGCCTTCCTGCACCATGCCTTCATAATCAGTCGAAATGACCTCGGCGCTTACATCGCGGCCAGGCCCTACAATTTCACAAATTTTACGGTAGTGGTTGAGCACGGGTTCCACACCTGAAATGCCTTCTTTAGCCATCAGGGAAGGGTTGGTGGTCACACCGTCGAGGATGCCGAGTTCGGTTGCTTCGCGGATGTGGTCGAGGTTGGCAGTATCTACGAAAAATAACATCTGTATTGGAAGGTTTAGACTGGTTTGAAAATGTTTGATGGTTCGGTGGGGAGCGAACGAAAATGGGCGAATAAGCGGCGTGGCAGAGCAGCGAAAAAATCGCCCGTTCACCCATTCGCTTATTCGCCCATTAAAAAAGTGTGCCGAACACACCGCTACGACCACATATCCTTGCTGCATTTCTGCCCTGGGGAGGTTTTGCAGGAGCTGGTCGCCCGGCACGCCGCAAAGGTAGCATGTTTAACACAAAAAAGCAGCCTATTTTTCACATCAAAATTTTCAAAACGGTATAAATAATCTGGACGTTTCATGTTTGATCTGCTGAAAACCAATGAGTTGAGCGACCGAAAATACAATTATTTATGTCGGCATAAATTTTCTGCTGCGCTTTTTCAGACTCACTTCGACCAAAATGTGTTCTTTTGCGTTGTCAGTACGCGCCCATTTCCCCTGTAGAATATGCTAAAGCCAAGCAATCCGTATGTCTGAAACTATCCTTCCCGTCTCTGTTGCTATGACATCAGCTGCCTATAGCGGCGCCGCCCTCGAATGGCTCAATGCCCGTCCCGAACCACCCGTTCGTACGGACTTGTGCGCTTTGAACGACAGCTTCGCCATTCAATGTATCCATGAACTGGTTGATAATCACCCTTTTGACCTGACTATCCAGGCCAATCACCCCGCAGGCGACTGGCTCAACCACCTGTATTTCGAGGCCCGCAACCGGGAAAAGGTATTCGGCACCAAAAACCTCGGTATCGGTTACCCTTTCGTGCTGGCACATATCGGCGGCGAAGAAGTTTCGGCGCCGCTTTTCATCTGGCAGGTATCGCTGGAGCCCGATCAGCAGCAGGCCGACAACTGGCATGTGCAACACAATGCGGCCCACGCACTGCTGCCCAATTACCCGCTGTTTCACTTGCTGGATGCGTTAAACGGGACCGATCTCTCCAAGCAGGCACAGCAATTGACAGAATCCAAGAGCCTGAATACCAGGGCGTTCGGTGAGATGATTGAAGGCGTTCGCCTGATGCTTGGACTGGTGGAAGACGGGCTGCCGCTGAGCATACAACCCTTCTCACCTGCCGATGAACACGTATCGGAAGGCCGCCTGTGCTGGTCGGCGGTAGCGGGGATTTTCCCATCGCTGCCCCGCACCACGGTCACGCAACCGCCCGTTGTTGCGCCCGATCTGCCTGCCGATTCCAAGGCCTGGACGCACTCTTTTTCCCTTCTGCCGCTCGATCCTTCCCAGCGGTCCGTACTCGGCGCCGTGCAGCGCAATGCGCTCACCGTGGTGGAAGGCGCTTCGGGTTCGGGTAAAACCTACCTGATTTCGGCGATTGTGATGAATGCCTTGTCCAATGGGAAAAAATGTCTCGTCGTTTCTAAAAGTATCAGTTCCCTGCGCCGTGCACAAAAGTTCCTGCTCGATAAAGGGGTAGGGGAGTGCTCCTTTGTGCTCCGCGACCTGGAAGGCGACAAACTGATGCTGGCCGATATGCTGCGTATGTCGGCGGATGCAAAAAGTAAAGCCTCCTTCGACCCTGAAATGTTCAAAACGGTGTTGAACAAAACCCACCGCGAACAACACAAACTGGATTCGGCCTGGGAGGAATTGCACAGCCCACTGTTCGGAAACCTGAGTTTTACGGAAACGGTCGGGCGCTACCTGCGGGCCAACCGCACCGAAGGTAAAGAATTGCTGCTGAGCCAGTTAAATACGCAGGACTTCGTTTTCAAAAAAGAGGAATACGATGAAATTGTGGAAGCGATTTATGCTTCCGAGCCGCTGTTCCGGCGTTTTCCGACCCTGCAACACCCGCTTAACCGACTGAATTACAACGTATTCACGGAATACTCCAACGCCAAAGGCCGCGCCTGGACGGAAGAACAGGTGGCCGTCCTGATCGCAAAAGCCACGGGCCTGCACCACCGCTTTATTTCCAAAACGAACGACTATTCGGAAAGCCTGCTGGACCACTACGAACAGTATTTTTCCGATTTGTCCGCCTTTATCAAACGCATCCGCGACGGACTGGAAGACGGCGTAACGCGCTTCGGACCTGATTTTGAAAAAGCCATTTCCAATGTGGAAAAACTGTACGGCGTTTTCAGCGACCGCTACAAGGAAATTGTAACGGCCAAGGAACAGATCGGGGTGGTTTTTGAGGAAATGCGCCGCACCTACAGCCTGCGCAAATACTTTGAATTTGACTTTCCTTCGCATTTTGATAACCGCAATATCCGGAAAATCAGCGAGTTAACGAAAGACTTCGACGCTGCCCTACGCATGTGGCGGAAACGCATTCCGGCCATCGTCCGCGAAGATGTGCGCCGCCTCAACGCCAAAAGTATCCATGCGGAACTGGATTTCAAGGAACAAATCAAAGACCTGGAATACTCGCTGGATATTTTCCTCGACGAATTCAACGCCGCAGGCCTTTACCAGGATGCCTTGAAACACGAGATGCTGACGATCCCCAAACGCCAGGAATTCCTGGAAGACGTGATCGCCCGCCTCGAAGACACGCAGTTTTACCTGCGCGATTTCGACGATTTTTACATCTGGCAAAAACACTGGTTGTCGCTGGCGCCGCCCGCGCAAAAAGCCGTGCAGGCGCTGTGCAAAATCAAGCCGCAAAACTGGCAGGCCGCTTTTGAAAGCTGGTACCTGCACTACTTGCTGCAAAATGAATTCCACCCTGGTCTCCAATGGGACGACCAGACGCTCAGTGACCTGGCCGATTACAGCCGCGACCTGAAACGCCTGCTGCCCGGCCAGATCAGTACCCTGTGGCGGGACCGCAAAAATAAAGCGCTGAAAGCACTAAAGTCCGGTAATTCAAAGGCTTATAAAAACTGGTTTGGCAAGGACAACCGCAAATTGTCAGCCGGATTGAAGTCGGAAGACCTGTTCCACAACCACATCGAAGCACTGACGGAAACGCTGCCGGTGCTGCTCACCACCCCGGAAGTTGCGCTCGACGTGGTGCAATTGTCCAATATGGTGTTCGACCTGGTGCTGGTGGACGAAGGCCATAATATCCCTAAACAGGAGTGTTACCACCTGTTCGACCTGGCGAAACACCTCGTCGTTTTCGGCGACGCCAAACAGGATATGACGCCTTTTGCCGAAGACGATATCCTTGAATTCTGCAAAGGCATCGGCGCGACCACCCATCAACTCCAGTACCACCACCAGGATACGCCGGAAGGCTGGGTGCGCTTCAATAAAATTGCGTTCGATACGCCGTTCAAACGCATTCCTTCCGGACGCAGCGCCCTCGACTCTACGGTGGTGACCAACGTGGAAGGCCGCTACGACGAAACGACAGGCACCAACGACGCTGAAGCCCGCCAGATCATTGACTGGCTGAACCTGATCGAACCGACACCTGCCAATACTTACCCGGTTGTGGGCATCGCCTGCGCCACGGTGGAACAGCGCGACCTGATCGCCGGACAACTGCTGAAAATCCGCCAGCGTAAAATGGCCGGCTGGGAAAAAATCCAGCAACTGTACCTCAATGGCCTGGGCGTGTACCAGTTTGCCGAACTGCAGGGCCAGCACGTGGATGTGCTGCTGTTGTCGCTCACACACGGCGTCACCGACGCGCAGGGTACGCTCACCCGCCACTTGTATTTCTGGAACAGTCAGTTGGGTTTCAATCAGTTACACGTGGTGCTCACCCGCGCTACGCAGAAATTTTACATCGCCCACTCGATCCCGGAAGGCCTGCACTCCGTTCTGGCTGCCGATAAAAACTTCCTGGGCACCTGCATTCTCTCGCACCTGGTCACCTTCGCCGACTTCATCCAGCGCGGCGAACGCGAAGCCGCCGAAGAACAACTGAACAAAATGAAAGCGCTGCTGAAATACACGGATTCGTATTTCGAACCGACCTTGTTCGGCGAGGAAGTGGAACTGGCGCTGCGCCCGTATTTTGAACAAAACCAGATGAAACGCTCGGCTATGGCCGCAGGGGTGCGCGTACCGCTCTTCATCGAAGGCAAAGACATGGAAGAACAAAGCAGCGTACTGGCTTTCGACGGCGTGCTGGCGCCGACACAACTGCCGAGTTACGAATGGGAAGAAAAAATGGGGCATTACTTCCGGAAACAGGGCATCGCTTATGTGCCGGTGTTGTCGGCGCATTGGTGGAAAAGCCCGAAACAGGAGGCTAGGAAGTTGGCGAGTCGGTTGTTGCAGCAGAAGGGATAGTCCGAAGTGCGAAGTCGGCAGTGCGAAGTGCGCGTTGTGTCTGGGCATTTTCTGCCGTTCTTGGCGTTTGGTTTTTCAAATACCAAGCCGTTCCTGGCCACTGTTGGCGGGGACGCACAACATCTGCCAGGAGCGGCTCGTCATAGAAAAGGCTAGACGCAAATAGTGGCAGAAGATCAAATAACTAGGCCATGATCAGGATACTTTTTTTAGTTGTTTGTACACTTTTACTTCAAAAGTGTACAAACAAATTAAAACAACCCCAAGATATTATGTCAGAGATAGTTGATAGCCAGCATAATGCTCTGAGACAACATTATACCGATGCGCCTCCTGAAATATTTCTATTTGCTTTGAAAAAAATTAAAAAGAATAAAAGAAATATTCAAAGATATTTGGAATCAGAAAAGATAGACCTGGATGAGTTTGCTAAAGTTACTTTTGTAAGTAGTATAGATTTTCAACACGGAACAGTTTGTGCTTCTTTTAGGTTTGAAAACCAAATTATTGAATTTGAAATGTTTTTAAATTCATTTACATCTACTAAAGGAGAGTTGAATGCTACTAGCATATATTGTCTAAAACAAGAAAGTGCAAATTACCTTTTTAATTTAAACAATATACCTAACACAACAAGCCTTAATATGCCCATTACAGGACAGACAGAATCAGGAGGAGGACTGGTAACAATTATAAAGAAGAATGAGATTAATTCTTGTTTCTTTTTAGAAAGATAAAATGTAGTCTAAATTACAAACAGTACCTGGAAATACGGGAAACGGTACTTTCTGCGGTTCTTTGCGTCCAGTTCCCCTGTTCGCACGAGACCCTTGCTCTGATAGTCAAATTTATTTCCACAACGCCATGTCCACCACCTACCTCACCTCCGCCCAAAAACAATTTCTCTACTACAAAAGCCTCGGAGAAAAAACCTTCTCTCAACTTTCCGACGAGCAATTGTTTTGGCAATACAACCCCGAAAGCAACAGCATCGCCATGATTGTCAGGCATTTATGGGGCCATATGCTTTCGCGCTGGACCGATTTTTTAACGACGGACGGAGAAAAAGAATGGCGCAACAGAGACGCCGAATTTGAAAACGGTACGACTACCCGGCAGGAAATGATGGCGCAATGGGATGCAGGCTGGACATGTCTGTTCGACGCCCTGAATGCACTGACGGAAAAAGATCTGGATAAAATCATCTATATCAGGAACATGGGCCATACGGTAATGGAAGCCATCAACCGGCAGTTGGCGCACTATCCCTATCATGTGGGGCAAATCGTGTTTATCGGAAAAATGCTGCTCGACG
>JADLCC010000278.1 GCA_020847425.1 Saprospiraceae bacterium | reverse complement strand
TATTGTTGAGTTGTTGAGAAGGAGCCACAAAGTAATCAAAATATTATTCCGCCTTTGGGTGGTTTTTTGGACATAAACGCGGGATAATTTGAACAAGGGTGTAAACAATTGCAAAAATGAGACATGCGAATTTTTTGGCGGCTAAATGACGCCAAGCCCTCGTTGTCCTTCTGACGGAATCCGTCCGATCTATGGCGCGTTTTTACTATTTTTCCCTCGTAGAGTGGACGGATTCCGTCAGAATGACAAAGGGTGCATGGATAAGTAAAGGTTGCGAAAGCCTCAGACAGCAGAAAGTTCGATCGCTACTAAAATTCGGGATGACTTATGTTAACTCGATTCATAGTAGTTTTGAGCCCGAATTGTTGAACCAGATAAAGCCCGCACCACATGCCTATTTACCACAAACTAGGAAAAATACCCCGCACCCGCCACACGATTTTTGAAAAACCGGATGGGAAAGGGCTCTATTACGAGCAGTTGTTCGGCACCATCGGCTTCGATGGCATGTCGTCGCTGCTGTATGAGATACACCGCCCGACGATGGTACGCGATATCCTGCAAACGGAGGATGTCCGCCCGGAAATTGCCGTAGAAAGAAATATGACTGCCCGGCTGCTACAAGGTTTTCAGGTGGCCCCGAAAGATGATTTTTTGGAAAGCCGCACTACTTTGCTGGTCAACAAGGACATTCACATCGGACTGGCGGCGCCCCGGCAGTCGCTGCGCAGTTATTTTTACAAAAATGCCGATGCCGACGAGATGCTGTTTATCCACAGGGGCTCGGGAAAACTGCGCACTTTTTTGGGGAATATCGACTTCGAATACGGCGATTACCTGATCATTCCACGGGGCATGATTTACCAGATCGACTTCGATACGGCTGATAACCGGATTTTGTACGCGGAATCGTTCCATCCGATTTATACGCCCAAACGCTACCGCAACTGGTTCGGGCAATTGCTGGAGCACTCGCCTTTTTGCGAGCGGGATTACAAACTCCCGACGGAACTGGAAACCTACGACGAGCGCGGCGATTTTGTCATCAAAGTAAAAAAACAGGGACAACTCCACCACCTGCTGTACCCGACGCACCCTTTCGATGTGGTGGGTTGGGACGGTTACAACTTCCCGTACGGTTTTTCCATTCATCATTTTGAGCCGATCACAGGGCGGGTACACCAGCCGCCGCCGGTACACCAGAATTTTGAAACCAAAGCGTTTGTGATCTGCTCTTTTTGTCCACGCTTGTACGACTACCACCCGAAGGCGATTCCTGCGCCTTACAACCATTCCAATATCGACTCCGACGAGATGTTGTACTACGTGGACGGCGACTTTATGAGCCGCAACAACATCGAACAGGGGCATATAACCCTGCACCCGGCAGGTATACCGCACGGCCCGGCGCCCGGCGCTTACGAGCGCAGTATCGGGCAAACCGTTACGCAGGAACTGGCTGTGATGATCGACACTTTTGCGCCGCTGAGTTTGACGAAAGCGGCGATGGGGATTGATGACGGGAAGTATTTCAGGTCGTGGCTGGAGGGCTAGGGATGAGGGATGATCGTACTGAGCATATTATCCCACTCGAAACTGCAACCGACTAAGCAACGAAGAAGATGATACAATCGAAATAAGCATGTGCTGAGGTGTTAACTCAGCCTCCTATCTGGCGGGCCTCTTTTGTACGCCGGAACGCTGTTCCGGCAGCACCTGGTCGTTTTACATCAGAACATTTTTCGACATTACCGATCATCAACCGGTCATAAAAGTGTTCGTTCACAAGACGGCAACAATCAAAATTAATCGAATGGCCCCGTTCGAGGCCCCAACATCTGGTACAATTTTTGATAAAATTTTTAGTCTAAAAAGTATTGCCAAGCACGAAATATTCGGATATCCCACTATATATTTGGTTCCGTATACTTTTGTTGTTCAATATAATCACCTCATAATCAAATTGATTTCATGAAAAGAAGATCTACACTTTCCCTCAAAGGGAAGGAATCGCCGGTTTTTTATGGCGCTTTCCGCATGTTTACCGCCCTCTTGCTCATTTGTTGGAGCAGCACAATGTTGATGGCGCAGACTATTGCCCCGCAAGAAGTGGAGCCCAACGGCACTTCCGGTACCGCAACTGCCATCACTACTAACCCCGCTAAAATTCGGGGCTATATTTACCCGAACGCAGACGAGGATTGGTACTCGTTTTCGGCAACTGCCGGCGACAAGGTGTACGCTGCGGTGATGACCTCTTTTTCATCGAGTGGTGGCGTAGACGGCCAACTGCGTTTGTGGGCATCCAATGGTATTATGCTTATTGAGAATGACGACAACGATGGTACATTTGGATCTACGGCTCCGACTATTGCCGGTGCGACGATTCCCAGTACCGGAACCTATTATTTGCAGGTCAAGCCCATGTCGACCACGAATCAGTTACGCCCGTACGACCTGTATTTACAGGTAAAAAGCGGCAGCCCTACTGCGGAAGTGGAAAGCAATAACACAACCGGAACGGCAAATGCATTGCCTGGCAGTGGTTGGGTAAGCGGTACAAGAGATCCGGCTGGAGACATCGATTTCTATGCTGTAACCCTGGCGGCAGGCGAAACCGTTTTCCTGAGCCTGGACCTGGATCCTGAACGCGATAACGTTCAATGGGACGGGCGACTGGGTTTTGCCCTTTTTGGAAACAATAACGATGTTACGTTGCCTGCAAACGACGGCAGTGCCGGTTCTGTCGCGAATCCGCTCTCTGAAGCTTTCTTTTTCACAGTGAAAGATGCTGGCACGTATTATGTTGTGGTAGACGCTCCGGCAGCTGGAACCGGTGGCCCTACGGCAACCTATAACCTGTCCGTTTCGAGATTCCTGCCTACTACTGGTTATGTCAACTACGCCTCTACGAACGTTCCACAGGCTATACCTACCGGACCGGGTGTTGTGACTTCAACACTTACTATTGCGGATAGCAAGTTGATAAAAGACCTTTCCGTACGGATCAACCTGGATCATACCTTTATGGCGGATCTGGATGTTCACCTGACCGCCCCTAATGGCGCCGAGGTAGCGTTATTTACGGATATTGGCTCAGTCACTAGTGGCACTGAAACGACGCTGGACTTTCTGATCAACGATAACTGCGCCATACCATCTTCTTTTGCACTAACACGACCGATGGCCGTAACGCCGGAGCTGAACGCTTTCCTTGACTATTTTAAAGGTGTGAACACACAAGGGGTCTGGACGCTGACTATCAGAGATGACGCCACCGGAGACGGTGGGACACTGAACAGTTGGTCTCTGGAAGTGCTGGAAGACAATACGCCGGCTACTGTGGCCGGTTATAGTACCGTTTTCAGTACTGATTTTGAATCGGGCGATGCGGGTTTTATGCACTCGGGTACGCAAGATGAATGGGAAAGGGGATTGCCGTCCTTTGCGCCGATTACGACGGCCAATAGTGGTGTGAACTGCTGGAAGACAGATTTGGACAATGGCTATAATGCATCGGCCGACCAATTGCTGGAATCCGGTGATCTTGATCTGACAGCCCTGACAGGCCCCATTGTTGCCAGTTGGGCAATGAAATACCATATGGAAAGCGCTAGTTTCGACGGACTTGAAGTTTATGTGGAAGAAGTGGGTAACCCTTCCAATACACAATTGTTGTTCAGGTGGTACGGCGCTACGATGAATAGTACTGTTGGAAACCCTGGGGTTATTGTACCCCTTGCCGGGGGCTGGGGCACCTATTTTGGGGATATCAGTGCTTTTGCCGGTAAAATCGTGCGATTTAAAGTACGGTTGTTCTCTGATACCACCGTGCAACTGGCCGGTGTTGCTATTGATGACGTGAAGATATTGTCGCTCTGCCCTGACCTGACTTCAGCGCCCGCAAATGTAACCATCACAAACAGCACCTGTTCTTCACCGACCTGTGTACCCGATGGCGGTTTTTTCACTGCTCCGGTCAATGCATGCCCTTCCGGATCTACACTTCAATATTCCGTAGGCGGCGGCTCCTGGAGCTCCACACTGCCTTCTTTTGACCAGACGGGTGTACAGAGTATCCGGACGCGTTGCTCTTGCAATAACGATGTTAATAATGTAAGCCCTCCATCCATAGCAGTTGAAACTGATCCGGGCCCCTGCCCTCCGGAATGTACTTGTCCGGCGCCTACAGGCGAATGTGTAATGTCAAGTACAATTGATTTGGATGCAGATTGTTCCGTTACACGATTGGCGGCTACGTTTGTCACCAACCTTTCTGAATTGCCCGCAGATCTTACCATCGAAGTATCTCGTGAACTTGCTCCGGCGGGCTCCGGCGTGTATGGCTCATTTGGCCCTGGTACTACCTTCACGGGTCTTGATCTGGCTAATATTACTGAGTGTACTGCCAATGGCAGTTCCGCTGTTTATGGTATTAAAATACGTCTTACCAATTCCTGTGGTAATTCCTCTACAATCGATTGCCAGATTACCCTGCGGGATTTGATTTTTCCGGAGCTGGCTAACTGTCCGTCAAATACTACCGTTAATACTACAGTTGATGATGAATGCACGGGAACAGCGAACTGGACGCATCCTAGTGCTTCAGATAACTGTGCCGTACTTTGTCGTAACTACCAGATAGAGAAGGAGATCAATGGCAACTTTGTCGTGGTAAATGCCTCCGGAACGCCGACGCCCGGCTTCCTGACAGCGTTTGTAGACGGCGCTGCGGCTTCCTTAGATGTTAGTATTGGCGAGTTATGTACAGACAATACGTATCGTATCAGGTACTATATCCGTGATGTACATGGTAACCCGAGTTTTCCGGTGGCTACACCGCAATGCGAATTTATCATTACAGTTGTTTGTCCTTCAACGCAGTACACAGTTACCGGCGGCGGCGCGCGTTGCACCACGGATAATGTAGGTCCTGTTGTTGGTTTGAGCGATTCAGAAATTGGTACGAACTACCAGTTGTTCCTCGGCGCCAATCCTGTCGGCGCACCTGTACCAGGTACGGGTAATGCTATTTCATTTGGCCCACAACTGGCTGTCGGCACTTATACCGTAGTGGCAACAGTTGTTGACGGAGGATGTCAGACCAACATGACAGGTTCAGCCGTAGTATCGACGTTCAACTGTAGTGTCACGATTTCCGATCCATGTGTATGTTTGGACAATGCGACGACCTTGACCAACGGTCAATTCGGCGAACAAATCAAGGTAAATGCGCCATCTTCACAAACCTGGACGGTAACTACTGTAAGCGGTTTGTACAAAACGACCAGTGCTGCGCCTCCTACAGCGCCTTCTCCGATCACGGTGGGTACGGTGCTTGCAAATATCGGCGGCAACATGTTCACGCTCGATGGCCGCCACGTGGACGCGATCGGTTACACAATCACGGTCACGAACGGACAGGGTACAGTTTTCTCTATCGGCAACTCTTGCTCGTATCCGAACCCTGTGATCACTTCCGACCTTTCGGGCCCATTCTGTTTGTATTCCGACCCGATCACTTTGACGGGTAACCCGGGTGATGCGAACACGGATCCGATGAATCCTCCATTCTTTACAGTCAACGGTGTTCCTGCAACTACTTTTGACCCCGGCGCAGGCCTTGGTACTTATGTAATTGAATACAACGTGGACGGCGGGATTCCGAAAGCAGCGGGTCCGAATGACCCCGGCTGCGAACAGTCGGTGAGCCAAACGGTGACGGTTGTGGCCACACCAAGCAACCTGGTGTGCAATGACCTGGTAACCGTTGCACTGGACGCCAGTTGCACACTGGAACTCAACGCTGACCAAGTCCTGGAAGGCAGTTATGCCTGCTATGACGACTATATCGTAGAACTGGACCGCAGCCTGCCACTGGGCAACGGCCCATGGGCGCCAGGCATCCTGGG
>JADLCC010000277.1 GCA_020847425.1 Saprospiraceae bacterium | reverse complement strand
GGTTGCGGGAGATGGAAAGGGTTTATGAGTTTATAGTTTATATGTTTACGGGTTGATTATCAATCATTTGGCATAAACGGATAAACATATAAACTATAAACTTATCAACCCATAAACCATCAAACCTCCTTAAACCACCCCGAATAAAACACATAATTATTCGCAATCCGCAGTACTTCGCCTTTAAACAGTTCCGGCGTCATTTCCTTGACGCGCCGCGCCGGCACCCCGGCATATACGCCGCCGGAATGGCAAACCGTTTTTTCCAACACAACGGCTCCGGCGGCAATCAGGCAGTTTTCTTCAATTACCGCCTCGTCCATGATGATCGCGCCCATGCCAATCAATACATTGTCGTGCAGGGTGCAGCCGTGTACGAGTGCGCGGTGCCCGATGCTCACATTGTTTCCGATGGTGGTCCCACATTTTTGATAAGTACAGTGCAAAATGGCGCCGTCCTGGATATTGACCTTGTTTCCGATCCGGATAAAATTTACATCACCACGTACTACTGCCTGAAACCAAACGGAGCATTGGTCGCCCATGACCACATCGCCGATGATGGTAGCGTTTTCAGCCAAAAAACAATCTTCTCCAAATTGAGGAACAATGTCGTGACAAGGAAGTATCAGTGCCATATCGAGGCTATTTAAACTTGTGAGATAACATTAAGTAAAAGGGCAAAATTGCAAAGAGCAAATGGCAATATTAATCAATGGGTTACAGAAGAATTAGTTCAAACTAATTTTGCTTGATTACTTAATTTTTACAACCCATTTAAAGCAGAACCAGCCCATCACTGCTCCAATGGCATTGGCGAGCATATCGTCGTACTCATAAAACCGGCCCGGGATAAAGGCATATTGGACAAATTCCATCAGAACGCCATAAAAAGTAGATAACCCAAGCAAAAACACTTCTTTCCATCGGGTCAACGGTTCTTTTCTGGTCAGCACATAAGCCCGCAGCAGCAACCAGGTCAATACGCCATAAACAAATGCATGCGCCAGTTTATCGGCGGCAAACAAATGAAAGGAGGGCAACTGAACACCCGGCATTACAGAAAGACCCGTGATGAGTAACAACCATAAAAAGGCCGGTAAAAAGGCTTTAATCATTTGAATTTGATTAATTACATGACACCTTTTCTTTTCATTTTGTAATAATGCACACCGGCGCCGAACACCCAGCCGTCTTTTCCGGATTTGGTGCGGATTTTCACCCAATGGTCCGTGACTTTTTCGAGGCCCAGACTGATTTCTTCCACTTTTTCACTTTTTTGGTTTAAAAACGACACCTGTTCGTACAATTCCAGGGTTTCCAACACCTCTCCTTTCAAATTCGGTTGTTTGCGCACCTTCAATCCATCAATGGTAACATACAACGTGGAATACTTGGTCCCGGTTGTTGTTGGTGGTGTTGTGCTTTGTGTCTGGTTGCTGATCGTTGGGCGGGCAGGTTTGGTGCCCGGTATCACCACCGGGGCTGGAGTGGCGCTTGCAGGTGCAGGCGCCGGGGCTGTAGTGCTCACCGCTTGCTGCCCAGGCATTTGGGTATTCACTGGAGTTTGTGCCGGTTGCGTGCCGGCGGCCGGCAAACGGATCGTATCCCGCCGAACGGGCCGGTCTTCACCGTCCTCATCCGTGACTTCCCGCACGCGCCGGACGAGGTCCGAACGGCGGGAAGAACATTTAGATATACCCCAAAGGGCTACACAACCAAAAAAAACGAGAATAATCAGAGATTCAGCGCGTGGAAGTTTCATGGTTAAGTGCTTGATTTCTTATTTTTACGAGCTAAAAATACGGGAAAATATCGTCCCAAAAGTGATCACGCTTCATACTCCATCATTTATGACAGATAATCTGCTTTATCAGATTGCGCTGACCCTTGTTCCGCAGGTGGGAGCGCTGACTGCGAAAAATCTGGTCAGTTACTGCGGCAGCGCGGAAGGGGTGTTCAGGGCCTCCCGCAAAGAACTGCTCAAAATACCCGGTATCGGAACTGTTGTTACCAACGCTATTTTATCGGCGCCTGCGCTGCAGGTGGCTGAACGCGAACTGGACTTTATTGAAAAAAATAACGTTGAAGCCGTTTTTTACACGGATGACCGCTATCCGACCCGGCTGAAACAGTGCGCCGATAGTCCTGCAATCCTGTTTTTTAAAGGTACTACTGCACAACTGCTCAACAGTGAACGTATCGTTGCCATCGTAGGCACCCGTCAGCCCAGCGATTACGGAAAGGCCGTATGCGAAGAACTTATAGAAGGTTTAAAACTATATAATGTATTGATAATAAGTGGTTTAGCATACGGAATAGATATCACAGCCCACCGAAAATCAAGCCTTGAAAATATTCCGAATATAGGTGTGCTGGGTCACGGCTTGGGCAGTATTTACCCCAGCCAGCACCGCAGCGTTGCCCTGAAAATGATAGAAAACGGCGGTTTACTGACAGAATATATCCACAGTGCCAAGCCGGACCGGGAGCATTTCCCGATGCGCAACCGCATTATTGCCGGCATGTGTGATGCCTTGCTGGTGGTCGAAACAGCCGCTTCGGGCGGCTCGATGATTTCTGCCCAACTGGCTGTCGACTACGGGCGCGATCTTTTTGCCGTACCCGGCCGCATCAACGACCTGAAAAGCGCCGGTTGCAATTACCTTATACAGAACGACAGCGCCAAACTCGTTACATCTGCTTCAGATATTGCAGAAACGATGCGCTGGGAGGAACACGGCAAAACGCCAGTAAGGCAGGCACAATTGCTGCTCGATCTGTCCGCCGAAGAAGAAATATTGCTGCAACAGATACAGCAACAACCCGAAATTGCGATCGACCAACTGTCTATGATGAGTAAAATGCTGCCCGGCGAACTGGCTTCCACTCTGTTAACGCTGGAATTTAAAGGTGCTATTCGTACGCTGCCGGGCAAGCGGTATATTGTTTTGGGGTGATTTTTTTATAAAAACTGCATGGGCTCAAATGTCCCACCCAGAATTTGCCCGGCATCGGCCTGCAACCAGCGATCCAGCAGGGTAGCGTACACCTGCCTGAAATCTACTTTGTATTTAAGGTCGCCGGACTCCAGATCCGAAAGATCGGGAAGTGGATTCAGCAAACCTTTTTCCCGAAGTCCGCCGCCCATTAATATCATATTATTCGCCGTACCGTGATCAGTGCCGCCCGAAGCATTTTGAGCAACACGTCGGCCGAATTCAGAAAACGTGGTCAGCAGCACATCCTGCCATTTTCCGTTTGCTTTCAATTCTTTGATAAAAGCGGCCAGCGCGTCGTTCATTTCCTGAAAAAGCCGTTTTTGTTGCCCTTCCTGGTTGATATGGGTATCAAAACTGCCCAGGGAAACATAGTAAACTGAAGTATCCGTATCCGCCAGGATCAGCGATGCGATGGTTTTCAGTTGTTTGCCCAGCCCGGTTGCGGGATATGTTGTAGATGCCGGTTTTAAACGGCTTTGCTGGTAGATGTAATCGGCAGAGGAAAGGGTTTCCGCCATTGTTTTATAGAGGTAAGCAACCGGCGCTGTGTCGTGCGGGTCCGTAGCATGTGCGGCAGCGTAATCGACAAAGTATTTGCTGTGCGCACTCTCGTATAACCGTTTGGGGTCCTTCAAGGCCATGCCTTTGCTTTGAGCGCCCTTGAGCGCCAGGCTCAGCGTATCGTCGATCTCCAGGGCCGCTGATGGCCTTCCTGCGCATTGTGCATCGAGGTAGCGCCCGATCCAGCCCGTCTGCCAGTATTCGGATGCCGCACTCGCTGATTGCCAGATATCCATACTCCTAAAGTGAGAGCGATCTGGGTTGGGATAACCCACACTGTTCAATACAGCCATTTCACCGGCATCATAGGCTTCTTTCAGGGCCGTAAGCGTTGGGTGCAGTCCCGCTTCGGTGCCAAGTGAAAGCGTTGTTTCACGTGGAACAGCGATCCGGCGTCGTTCTTTGTAATAGATATCGTTGCGAACCGGAATGACTGTATTGAGGCCATCGTTGCCGCCGTTCAACTGCAACATTACCAGTACCTTTCCTTTTGGAGCCAATACCTGCCTGCCCTCCACCGCTTTTAAAAATTGGGGCATAAACAGCGATGCGGTTGCCAAAGAACCTGTTTTCAGGAAATCTCTTCTTTTAATCAGCATATCGATTTTTTTTTAGGCTAACACAATTGATATTCCGGGGTGGCCATGAGCCGGATCATGGTGGTTTTGATCAAATGATCAGGGCTGCTGTTGTCCGTGTATTTTTCAAGTATGGCGGAAGGTGGGGTAGTGCCCGTCTGCCAGAGGTATTCCGACATGCTTTTGGAAAGTTCATTGCTTCGAACTGCCGAAAACTGTTTTAATACAGGCTGCCAGTCGATATCGGCCGCCAGTAAGCGCGCCTGGTTTTTATGCTGCATACCCATTTGCTGGTCGTCATCGTCTTTGGTTTGGATATCCAGATCACCCCGGTCAACGATCAGTTGAGGAATGCGCATCCGGAGCATAAGAGAACTGCTGTCGATCCAAGCTTTACCTCCGGGCCATCCTGCAACATTGGGCGGGTAAAAGAGAATATGATCGAGTGCGCGCTGGAGTTTCAACTGCACTTCGGGGTCCTCTAGTTCCAGTGGCAAAACCCGGCGGATACCGATCCAGTGTTCCACGGGCGATTTTATCCGGTTACCCATGTTTTCAGGTGCATAGAACCACTCGCTGCGTACAATATCATCGAGCAGCCGCATGATTTGATACCCGGAGTCATAAAAACGGTCGCCCAGCCATTTGATCCGTTCTTCCGGGATCAATGTGTCATTTACCAGGAAGCGGTACATTTTTTGGGCGATGAACACCGCAGTTTGCCGTTTTTCAAGCAGAATATCCAGCACATCGTCGCCGTCGTAAGCGCCTGATTTCCCCAGCAGCGTTTTGGATTCTTTATCATGGTCGAAGGGGCGAAAAACAAAATCGCCGTTCAACTTGAAACTCCAGCCCGTAAAAGCACGGGCGGCTTCCTTGATATCCGTTTCCGTGTAATTGCCCCGGCCCATGGTAAAGAGTTCCATTACTTCACGGGCAAAGTTTTCGTTTGGGTGCTGTTTTTTGTTCTGCTGGTTATTCAAAAAAGCAATCATGGC
>JADLCC010000276.1 GCA_020847425.1 Saprospiraceae bacterium | reverse complement strand
TGAAAATCAATAGTTTAGATTCATCATTCATCATTCATCATTCATCATTCATCATTCATCATTCATCATTCATCATTCATCATTCATCATTCATCATTCATCATTCATCATTCATCATTCATCATTCATCATTCATCATTCATCATTCCACAAAAAGCACCAGCCCCTTCAAATACGATCCTTCCGGGTGGAACAAACTCACCGGGTGGTCGGCGCCCTGGGTGAGGTGGTGCAATACCCGCACACTTCGCCCGACTTCCATCGCCGCCGCAGCGATGGTGTGGTAAAACAATTCGCGGTCGATCACCTGCGAACAGGAGAACGTAAACAAAATGCCTCCCGGCGCTATGCGGTGAAGCGCGGCTTCATTGAGCCGTTTGTAACCCTGCACGGCATTATGGCGTTTTTCCATGCTTTTGGCGTAGGCCGGCGGGTCGACGATCATCACGTCATATGCCTGCCCCTCGTTTTTTAAAAAACGCAGCACATCCTCCGTATAGCCTTCATGCTCACCATGAAAAGGGCGGTTCAATTCCACATTTTCGGCCGTGAGTTCCATGGCTTTGGCGCTTACATCCACTGAATGCACCAGCGACGCGCCTGCCTGCAGGGCGTAGCAGGAAAACCCGCCGGTGTAACAAAAGGTATTGAGCACTGTTTTTCCGGGGGCATAACGCGCCAGCAACTGCCGGTTGTCGCGCTGATCGAGAAAAAAACCGGTTTTTTGCCCGGTCACCCAATTGACCCGGAAAGCCACCCCGTTTTCATGCACAACAATGTCTTCCGGAGGAAAGATACTTTCCGACCACAAGTATTTATTCGGTTGATTTTCAGCGTATTTGGGTGGCAGCGACTCATAACTTTTATCATAAATCGCCTGCAGGCTGTCGCCCAGCACTTCCCGCAGCGCTTCGGCTATGAGCGTCCCTTGCCGGTGCATCCCGATGCTGTGGCATTGCACGACGGCCACCGGGCCGTACACGTCCACGATAAGGCCGGAAAGTCCGTCGCCTTCGCCGTGAACGAGTCGGTAGCAGTCCGTTGTGCCGCCCAAATGAAGAGCGGTTTGCCGCACCACATGCGCCTGTTGCAGTTTTTGTACCCAGAATTCTAGTGCCTGCACATCCGCCGGACCAAAACTCAGCAGCCGCACCGCAATACTGCCGTGGTGAAAATGGCCCACGCCGAGCAGTTGTTTGCTTCGGTCGTACACCTCCACGATGTCGCCGTCTTCGGGTTTTCCCTCGATGCGGGCGATAGCGCCTGAAAAAATCCAGGGGTGAAAACGCAAAACGGGCCCTTCTTTGCCGGGTTTTAAATAAACTTGTATCATTTTTTGTCTTTTTACCACATAGATCACAATAGCATTTTCACAGAGAACACATAAATGAAAATGATTCTACAAGCATGATATGTGGTCTCTGTGTTTTTCTTGTGTGTCTATTGTAGTAAAATTTTTTAATAAAGTGCTGCAAAACAAATTGATTCTCAGCACTTTTGGGTCGTGAAGTATTAACCAATACTACTTCGCAGAAGTTTTTCGAGTATTCGAGCAGGAGAGCATTCGGGTATCTGGTTGATAACGAATCATTTATACTCAAATACTCGTATACAAAAAAATCGCTTAAGGACTAATTTTGTAACAGGTTAGCATAGCGGCAGCGCCGCGTAAGATTTGTAGCAATTTTTAGGCAAAGTTGTTGGAGGTGCAGCGCCCCGTAAGATAATCTTTCGGTGCGCTGCACCTCCAACAATATCCGAGCATTTGTTGCTACAAATCTTACGGGGCGCTGCCTCTGTTCTAAACAATTACGAATAATTTTATACACTACAAATGCCAGAGAAAAAACCTTCGGACTTTCGGATTGAAACCGTCATCGGGCAGGACGGACTGGAAGCGGCATTCGACCGCTTTAGCCTTTTCGTGCAGTTATTTGACAATATGGAACTGAATATCAGGCAGTTACAAGGACAAATGAACAACCTGAAATACGAGGATAATGCGGGCACACTGGGCTTTGACGATAAAAACCTGGAACTCAATCGCATCCGACATGCCTTTCTTTCGGAGCTGGAATTGTTTAAAACCGCTCTGCCGCAATACCTGAATACGAGCCAGCCGGAATTGCTGCTGCGCGGTGTGTCCGACCAGATCCAGATCGTGCTGGAAGTGATGGGGCAGCGTTTGCGCGGGTATTACGACATTGAAAAATCGCTGGGCGACGGCAATTCGGCGCTTATTTTTCTGCTGAAAGACGTGTTTACCCAGCGCCGCGTGGTGACCAAGGTGCTAAAAGTGCCGGTGCTGTCGGAGGAGATCAAAAACGAGATCCGAGCGGTGTCGCAGTTAAAACACCGCAATATCATCAAACTGCTCGGCGAATCGCTGGACCGTTTCCCGTTTTACATCATTTGTGAATACGTCAACGGCCCGACCTTGCCCATCGTGCTGGAAAAAACCGGACCAAGGCCGGCTTCTCAGGCAGTCGACTGGTTGTTCCAACTGGCCGATGCCCTCAGTTACCTGCGCCAGAAAAAAATCCTGCACTCCAATATCCGCCCGTCCAAAATTTACATCGACGAAGAACAGCATATGATGATTTCGCCTTTCGATATCATCAAAGCGGGTATGAGCGATCGCACTTTGGGCAAATTCAGGGAAGACTGCCAATACCTCAGTCCGGAATACCTGCGCGGCGACGGCACCCCGCTGAGCTTTCAATCCATGCGCTTTTCCGACCAGTTTTCTATCGGACTGGTCGCCTATAAACTGCTGACGGGCCGCGACCTGTTTACGGGTGATTCTGTCATGGATATTATCGCCTGCCGCGAACGGTTTTTTCAGGATAAAGCGCATAAGAAGCAGGTGCTTTCCGAAATACAGGATACCGACCTGGTCGAAATGATCGAAAAAATGCTGGAAGAAAAACCGCAGAACCGTTTCAACGACCTGTACGATGTGCTGCTCCGGTTCCGACAGTTGAGTATGAAAAGAGACGACGATGCGAGTGTGCTGCGCAACAGTTACCGGCGTTGCCTGGCCATCAACAAAGAGTTTATCAACGAGTTTTATACGTTGTTCCTGGAAGATATGCCCGAGTCGGACCGCAGTCATTTCACCAACCGCGAACGGCAACACACCATGCTGCAAATGGCCATGGATGTGCTGATCGACCTGGATCAAAAAGAGGATCTTTTCCGGAATATCCTCGAAAACGGCAAACACCAGCGTTTTGATGTAGCGGCTTACGAGCGATTCATGGATGTATTTATCGGACTGGCCCAAAAGACCGACCATAAAAAATGGGACGAAGCCACGGAAAAGGCGTGGATGGAGATGCGGGACAAGGCGCTGGCGGTGGTGCGGAAGGTGTTGAAGGGGTGAGGGGTGAATCGTGAGTCGTGAGGGGCATTTGTTTTTCAATCCGGGTACCCTAACTAAAGCATGCCTTGGTTACTCGCTGGATAGATGCCAAATAGATTAGAGAGTGAATTCTAAATGTAATAAAATGACACGCAAAGAACTCATCAACGAATATAAAAACCTGGTTTTCCGCGCCGGCGTTTTCCAGATCAGAAATACGGCCAATGGTAAAATTTTTGTCGAGGGAAGTGTCAATCTGGATAAAATATGGAACCGTCACTTGGCGCAATTGCGATTCGGCGGACATCCAAGTCAGGAACTACAACAGGACTGGAAAGTTTTTGGAGAATCCCAGTTTGTATTCGAAATATTAGGAGAACTGGCGCCTGGTGAGCAGACAGATGCGGAGATAAAACGCGAAGTAAAACTATTGGAACAAATGTATCTGGAAGAATTGCAGCCTTATGGGGAGAAGGGGTACAACAGGAGGCCAAAGTAAGCATTTCGCCGTGCGCGGTTTTTGCGCCCCACACATCCTGCGCATCCGTCAACTAAAGCAGCCGCTCCAGTGCCGCCCACACATCCCCGTAATCATACGTCTCCAGGTTCCGCCAGTAATCCAGCGTTTCGCTGAGTTGCGCCACAGAAGACACACCCAGGAGCATGCCGCTGAATTTCGGGTTCAGGGCGCTGTAAATTAGCCCGATGTGGTTCATGGTTTTGACGGGCGGGCGCACAAAATCCGTATTCAGTTTGGGTAAAATACTGCGCAGTTGTTCCAACATTGCCGCCACTTTTTCCGGATCGCCGCCGCGGCTCAGGAAAGTGCTGTCGCTTGGGTATACGCCGTCGAGTTTGATGCCGCCCGCATTGATGCCGTAGGCAAAAAAACGGTGCTTTCCCTGGTCGAGCAGCGCCTGGTAACGCCCGAGGTCCGACTGTAACAGGTTGTTTTTCAATTGAATATCGAATACAAGCCCCAATTCGGCGTTGATGGTAGCATAGATGTCCGGGTGCGCGATGCCCGACAACCCCGGCTGGAGTCCCTGCTCTTTTTGCAGAATGGCCAGTGCTTCCATCGTACCGTGAATGGCTGAAGCATCGTCGCGGTTGTCCCAGTGCAGCATCAGGCAGTGCAGGTTGGCGTCGAACAGTCGCCGGTATTCGTCGCCCATCATCATAATAAAAGAAGGCGCGAGGTTGATGTCCGGCGTGCGCATATTGTCGAGGCTGCCGATTTTCAGGGTAATACGCAGGTCGGTCAAGCCGTGTGCGCGTACGTATTCGTGCAGGATTTTTTCGGAAGCCCGGAAGTCCTTCGGATTTTTATTAATCGGATAATTGGTGGCCGCGTCGACATCCCGGTGGCCCGCGTTCAGCCAGAGATCGAGCATATGGAAGGCTTCGTCGCGGGAGACGTTCCAGCCCCATTGGGCGGTACCGAGGATGAGTGCTGGTAGGGACATATTGTTTTGTTGAAGGTTGAGGTTGATGATAGGGATGAGGTATGAGGAATGAGGGATGGCCGAGCGTGATGTCGAGGGCATACCGCTCGGACATCCCTCATTCCTCATACCTCAT